>DASYXE010000205.1:0-4917 GCA_035935375.1 Gemmatimonadaceae bacterium
ACCGCGCCGGTGAGCAGGCCGGCGGCGACGTTGCCGGCGATCGCGCCGCCTAACGTCGACGCCACGATCGGCCGTGAGATCATGGCCTGCGGGAAACTCACGACGTCGGCGCCCAACAGGGCGCCGAGCATCGTGAGCGGCAGGGCGCGGACGGCGTCGATCATGCGGTTCTGGCGGCGCCCACCAGCTCGCCTAACCGGAGCGCGCGCGCCGACGGCACGTCGCGGACGGTGATGGTCACGCCGCGCGCTTCCATGGCCTTGAGCGCCTGCTCTTCGTCCGGGCTCAGGAACACGTAGCGGAGCCGCTCCGTGCGGCCCGGCCGGTGGTGGATGCCGCCCACGTTCACGTCGCGGATGGCCGGCGCGCGTTCCGTGAGGCGGCGCATCGTGCCCACATCGCCGGTGAGCAGCATGCCGTGCCGCGGATCGGCGCGCCATTCGTCCAACCGCGCCACCGCTTCGTCCACCGACGCGAAAAAGAGCCCCATCTCCGGCGGCACGCCCATGCGGTAGAGCTCGCGCTCCCATTCGCTGCCCGCCACTTCATCGTCCACGAGGACGATGAAGCCCAGGTTCATGGGCTGGCCCCATCCGACGATCACCTGACCATGAATCAGGCGGTCGTCGATGCGGTAGAGGTCAATGGGCACTTGGGCGGCCCGTGAGCACGCGCAGCGCGCTGCCGCCGCGCTCGACGGCGGCGGCCACCGCGTCCGCATCGGACGCCGTATCGCGCGTCGCGAATTGGAGCAGCGCCGGCAGGTTGACGCCCGTCACGACGATGAGGCCGGGCCGGTCCTTGAGCAGCCGGCACGCCGCGAAGTTGCAGCTGCCCGCGGGCAGGTCGGTGAAGATCACGCGCGCGCCTAACGCATCGACGCGCTCGCGCAGGAGCGCGTCGATCTCGGCCGCGCCCAGGTCTTGATTGGACAACGGCGAAAACCGATCGCCGCGTCCGGTAATGAGGTCGACCGCCGCCACGAGCGCTTCGGCCACGGTGCCGTGCGCGAGGACGATCGCCTTCGGTCCAGCGCCCGGCGGCGTCGCCGGGGTTGCCGTATCACTCATCGTCTTCCGCCAGGTATTGCCGCACATCCGATGCGGCGCGCATGCGGCTCATGAGCCGCTCGTTGAACGCTTCGGCGGGGTTGACCCCGCTGTAGCGCAGCAGGTGGTTCATCGCGACCACTTCGGCCACGACGGTGATGTTCTTGCCCGGGTTGAGCGGGATCGTGACGCGCGGGATCGGCACGTCGAGGATCATCGTCGTGGCGCCGTCGAGGCCGGTGCGGTCCACCTGGTCCGCCTGCTCCCAGTGCTCGAGCTGGACCACGACCTCGATGCGCTTCTGCTGCCTAACGGACCGGATCCCGAAAATCGACGGGATGTCGATCACGCCCACGCCGCGGATCTCCATGTGGTGCCGCTGCAGCTCGTGCCCGCGTCCGATGAGCACGTCGTTGCCGCGGCGCGTGGCGATCACGATGTCGTCGGCAACCAGGCGGTGTCCGCGCTCGACGAGGTCCAACACGCACTCCGACTTGCCGATCCCGCTCCGCCCGACGAATAGCAGCCCCACCCCGTACACGTCGGCCAGCGATGCGTGCAGCGTCGTGCTCGGCGCGAATTCCTCGTCGAGCGCCGGCTTGACGCGCCGGTAGAACTCGGTGGTCTTGAGACTCGACCGCAGCACGGCGACACCGTGCTTCCGGGCGATGGCCTGCATGTCGTCGGGCACGTCCTGGCGCTTGGTGACCACCGCGCACGGGACGTCGAACGTGAAGAACGTCTCGAGCACCAGGCGGCGGCGGTCTTCGGGCAGCGACAACAGGTACGTGATTTCCGTTTCGCCGAACACCTGCATGCGCTTGGATGGAAAGCGCTCCACGAACCCCGCGAGCACGAGTCCGGGACTCGAGACCTCGTTCACCGAGATCACCCGGTCCAATCCGGCACCGTCGCCGACGAGCTCCAGCTGCAGCGTATCGCGCAGCAGGTCGAGCAAGCGTGCTACCGTGAGGGGTTTGGTCACGTGCCGTTGGTTCGGGGCCGGCGAGAGCTCGCCGGCCGCTTTTGCCGGAGAATTTGCGCTTCCACCCGGCGCGCCGCTTCGCCCAACGCGGGGCCGGCGCTGCGGTGCCGCGCGGCCGCGACGAGCGCACGGCGCTTGGGCGCGTGCAACACGATCTCGACCTTGCGCGCGTTGCCGTCCTGCTCGAAGCGCACCACGGCGTCCACGGGCCGATGCAACAGCGACGCCAGGTGGCGCATCAAGCGCTCGGCGCGCGTGCGGAGAAAACCGGAGATTTCGACTTGATGGGCTTGCACGGTGATGTCCACAGGGCTACCCCTCCTTCGATACGCCAACGATCTCCCCGAGATGTTGTTCCGTTAGGCGCGCGGCGTCGGGCCAGGTGAACTGCTCGGCGAATCGGCGCCCGTTGGCGCCGAGTCGTTCGACGAGGGTGGGATCGGCCGCCAGCCGCGCAAACGCCGCAGTCAGCGCCGGAACGTCGCCGTGCGGCACCAGAAACCCCGTCTCCCCATCGCGAACGGACTCGCGCAACCCCGGCGAATCCGACGCCACGACCGGCGTCGCGCACGCTGCCGCCTCGAAGTTCGTGATCCCCCATCCCTCCTTTGGCGATGTCAGCGCGAGCGCCCACGCTTCGCGCACCAGGGACAACTTCGTTGCGTCGTCGATGAACCCAAGAAACCGCACGCGGCTACCAAGGTCAAGCGACTGCGAGAGCCGTTCCAAGCCGGGCCGCGCGTCGCCAGTTCCTGCGATCGCGAGCGTGGCCGTGGGATGTTGCAACGCCGCGAACGCGCGAATAATGAGATCCACGCGCTTGTACCGTTTGAGCCGTCCGAGATAGACGAACTTGGGCTCCCGCGAGCGCGTCCCGGGCGCCGGCGTGTAAGACGTCGAGTCGATGCCCGGATAGATGACCCGGATGCGCGAGCGCGAAATGCCCCGCGCGACGAGGTCATCGGCCGTGCTCTCGCTGATCGCCTCGAACGGCGCGTTCCTATAGTAGCGCACCAACGGACGCTCGAGCGCCCACACCATGCCAGCCATCGCGTACGACACCTCCTGGAACGCCGTGGTGCCGAACAGGTGCGGGACCAGCGCCATCACCGGCCGCGACGTCCACCGCGTGGTGTACAACGGAATCTTATTGATGTCCTCGACCAGGATGTCATCCCCGGCCGCGGCCAGATGGCGCGTGTAATACCGACGCGCCATGAATTGAAATGTGTACCGCGTGCCGACGCGATGCACATCGATGTCATCGAGGCGCGCCCTCGGCGCGCAGCCGCTCCACCCGCTGCAGAGCAGCCTCACGCGGTGCCCCGCCTTGGCGATGCGGCCGAAGATCTCGTGCAGGTGCGTTTCGGCGCCGCCGGCCTGCGGGTTCTCGCGGTCCTGCCAGTTCACGAGCAGGATGTTGAGCGGCCGCGTCACCGCGAGCGCGGTCACAACTTGCCCGACCGGCGGGCGAGCGCGTCGAGCACCCCGTTCACGAACCGCGCGCTGTCCTCGCCGGCGAATCGCTCCGCGAGCCTAACGCACTCTTGCATCACCACCCGCGGCGGCGTCGCGCCCAGCCGCAGCTCGGCTGCGCCTAACCGCAAGATGGAGCGCTCCACGGCGCCCAGCCGGTCGAGGCGCCAGTTCGTGGTCACGTCCGCCAGGTCCGCATCGATGGCGCGCCCGTCGGCCGCCACGGCCCTGACGAGCGTCATCGCGCGCTCGCGCACCGGGCGTTGGACCGCGAGATCGTCCCACACCTGCTCGGCCACTCGCGGCAGCGCCGAGTTGCCGACGGTTCCAGCTCCGCGTACATCCCAGGCGTACAACGCCTGGAGCGCCCGCGCGCGGGCGCGCGTTTCAACCCTCATCCGCCACGTTCAACCGATCGAGCAGGTCCGCCATCTCGAGCGCGGCGATGGCGGCGTCCCAGCCCTTGTTGCCGTGCGTGCCGCCTGCCCGCTCCGCGGCCTGATCCATCGACTCGCAGGTCAGCACGCCTAACGCGATCGGCGTGTCGAATTCCGCGCCCGCGTCGGCGAGGCCGCGCGTCGATTCGCGCGCCACGACGTCGAAGTGCGGCGTGTCGCCGCGGATCACCGCGCCCAACGCAACGAGCGCGTGGTACCGCTCCGACGCCAGGAGCGCGCGCGCCGCGGCCGGCAGCTCCCACGCGCCCGGCACCCAGACGACATCGATATCGTCGTAGGCCACGCCATGGCGCGTCAGCGCGTCCATCGCGCCATCCACCAGACACTGGGTGACGGCTTCGTTGAACCGGCTGACGACGACCGCGATGCGGCGGCCTTGACCAACGGGGGTTCCCGCGAATTCGGGCATCAGTGCGCGAGCAGGTGTCCGAGCTTGGTCTGCTTGGTCTCGAGGTAGTCGCGATTCTCGCTCGTTTGCGGCGCGCGAATCGGGACGCGCTCGTCGACCGTGAGGCCGTAGCCCTCGAGGCCGACGAGCTTGCGCGGGTTGTTGGTGAGCGGCCGGATCGACTTGAGCCCCAGGTCGAGCAAAATCTGCGCGCCAATACCGTAGTTGCGCAGGTCCGGCTTGAAGCCGAGCTTCTCGTTGGCTTCCACGGTGTCGGCGCCGCCGTCCTGCAGCTCGTACGCCTTGAGCTTGTTGAGGAGCCCGATGCCCCGCCCCTCCTGGTCCAGGTACACCACCACGCCGCGCCCCTCCTCGGCGATCATCTGCATCGCGGTATGGAGCTGCCACCCGCAGTCGCAGCGCATCGAGCCGAACACGTCTCCCGTTAGGCACTTGGAGTGCATGCGCACCAGCACGTGGTCGCCGTCGTGCACGTCGCCGAACACGAGCGCGATGTGCTCGTGTGGGTCGACGTCATTATGGTAGCCGACGATCTTCCAG
>DASYXE010000206.1:0-3278 GCA_035935375.1 Gemmatimonadaceae bacterium
CATTGATGTTGTTCCACTCCCTCAGGCGGCGTCGCCGCCGCTTCCCCCAGCGTTAGCGCTTCCCCCAGCGAGCGCTTCCCACTTCCCTAGGTGGCGGGCGCCACCTGGTACTGCTCGAGCTGTCCGTTGGGCAGCTCGTACGTCCAGACGCGCAGCACGCGTCCCGCGAAGGTGACGCGATAGACGCGCTCGATCATGCCGCCGCGGCTCTCCTGCCGCGTCTGTACGAACCCGGTCGGTGCGCCTAACGGACCCAGGCCCGACTTGAAGTCGGCGAGCGCCGTGTCGCTGAAATACGCGTTCGCGTCCGCCGTGAAGAGTGATCGGTCAATGGTGCCCTGTTGCAGGCCCTCGAAGATCCGATGGGCGCGCGCGGTTCGCTCGGTCGTCATCGCGTCTTCGGTCGTGAACAGGACGCGCGCGATCTGCTGCGCGATCGCGCCCGACGCCGGCGCGGCATCCTGGTTGGTGAGCACCACGATCGCCGCGCTGTCGTCGGGGAACACCATATTCTCGGCCGTGAAGCCGGACACTTCGCCGCTGTGCGAAATCATGCGATGCCCGCCCAACTGCCCGACCTCGACGCCCAGCCCATAGCCCGAGCTCACGCCGTTCTTGAGCAGCACTGTGGTTTCCATCGTTTTGTACGACGCCGGTGCGAGGAGCGACTGCTGGATCATCGCGATGTCCCACTTTGCGAGATCGCCGGGCGTCATGGCCAGCTCGCCCGCGCCGAACATCCAGCCCGGTCCGGTCGGCGTGGCCGGGCGCAATGGCCCGAGCCCGTACCGCATGTACCCGATCGGTTGCGCAGCCGACGGGCCGAGCGCGTCGAAGTCCACCGCGCTCGTTAGGCCAATCCGGTCGAGGATCTGCGCGTGCACGAATTTCGTGAACGGGGTGCCGCTCGCCTTCTCGACGATGAGGCCGGCGATGATGAAATTCGTATTGCTGTACTGCCACTGCGTGCCCGGCTCGAAATCGAGCGGCTGCTTGGCCCAGCGGTCGATGATGTGCTGCGGCGTCGTGGATTGCTCCATGTCCGGCGGCACGTAATCCTGCGGCCAGAAATCCTGGTAGCCCGACGTGTGGGACAACAGCTCGCGCACCGTCACCTCGTTGCCGCGTGACAGCCCCGGCACGTAACGCGATACCGGGTCGTCGAGCGACACCTTGTGCTGCTGCACCAGGAGCAGGATCGAGGCGGCCGTGAACTGTTTGCTGATCGACCCGATCGCGTATCGCATCGTGCTGTCGGCCGGCGTGCGGGGGTCGAGCTTCGCCAGGCCGTATGCGTGCGCGTACGCGATGGCTCCGTGCCTAACGACCGCCACCGACGCGCTCGGCACGCCGGTCGTCGTGAGCACGGCGTTGGCGATCGAGTCGACCTGCGCCGGCAGGCGGTCCGGGCCCTGGGCGCGAACGCCCGGCGCCGCGACCGCGCCGGCGAGGAAGAGCGATACCACACACAGGAAGCGAATTCGCATGAGCGTCGGCACGGGTTCGAGGAAACGGAACGAGGTCTCGCCACTCAGCGCGACCCGGTGAGCGCTTTCACCGCCGGCGGCGCCGCCGATGGCGGTGCGTTCTTGACGTACTGGTCCAGCCACGCGACCCACCGTGCCCATTGGTCGAGCACCGTCTCGCGCGTGAGCGGACCGTGGTCCTCGTACGGATACATGTACAGCGCCGCCGTCTTGCCGAGTCCCTGGAGCGCGTGGAGCATGCGCACCGAGCTCTCGAGCGCGGTGCCCACGTTCTGGTCCTCGAGCGAGTGGTACATGAGCAGCGCGCCGCTCAACTTGTCGGCGTACAGGAAGGGCGACATGTCGAGATACGTTTTCTGGCCGTCCCAGAAATCGCGGCGCTCGTTCTGGAATCCGTTAGGCGTGAGCGAGCGGTTGTACATGCCGTCGCCGGCGATGCCCGCCTTGAAGAACGGCGTGTGCACCATCGCGTTCACCGTGCTGAACGCGCCGTAGCTGTGGCCGCCGATCGCCAGCTTCGTGCGGTCGATGTAGCCGTCCTTGTCCAGCTGGTCGATCACCGCGTAGAGATCGGCCTCGAGGTCGGTCACATAGTTGTCGTTCATGCGGCCCCGCGCGCCGACGATGGGCGGATCGAAGTCCGCCACCGCGTACCCCTGCGTGATCATGTACTCGATGGTCCGCGGTTGCGATCGCGGGAACTGCTCGATGTTCTCCATGCGCAGCGTGCGCAGGTAGCCGCCTTGATCCGTGTACTCGTACGGATAGAACCAGAACAGGGTCGGCATCCGCGTGCCGTCCTTGTAGTCGCCGGGCAGCGTGAGATGCACGAGGAAGCGATAGCCATCCGCGCGCGTCACCCAGATGCGTTTGTGCACCGCGTGCGTCAGCTCGGGCGTGTAGTCGACGTTGTTCGTGAGCTTGCGCGGCTGGCCCTTGGCGACGTCCCACACGTATGAATCGGGCACGAGCGTGCTCGACTGCCGCTCGACGATCAGCTTGGACAGGCTGTCGTCCATCACCGCGGTCACCGTCTCGAAGGCGGTGGAGTCGGCCTCGAACACCGGCGTTTTCTTGGCGGTTCGAATCTCGACGCGGTCGACGAAGCCGCGCGGCGCGTGGTGCTCCCAGTCCCGGTCGTAGTGGATGCCTTCGAGGAACGCGGACGCGCCGTCGGGCGAGAGCAGCGCGACCTCGCCGCCTAACCGGCCGCGCCTGGTCATGATCGAGCCCGGGTTTTCGTAGAACGTCACCGAGTCGGCGCCGGTGCCGCCGCGGCCGCCGCCGAAGAATCCGCGACGGTCGGTGCCGACGCTGGCATTGAGCCCGCGCAGCCGCCAGATCGTGTAGCGCTTGTCGGGTTGGGCGAAGTACACCGCGTACACGTGACCCGTGCCGCCCGTGTTCTCGGCGACGAAGGCCATCTTCGCGTCGTCGGAAAAGAGCACGCTGCCCAAGCGCGCGTTGCTGGTGAACAGCTCGCGCCGGCTGGCAGAGTCGAACGGCGGCGCCCAGGCATACAGATGGTCCTTGCGACGGGGCGCCCGCGCCGCGCCGCCCGCGCCGGTGCTCTCCGCGCTCGCCGACGAATCGGACTCGCCACGGTTAGGCGACGGGTCCTGCTTGAGGTACGCGAGCCCGGAACCGTCGGGCAGCCACACGAAGCCGCGGGCTACCGTGTCCGCGGCCTGGCGGTCGGCCGGCGGGAGATCGTCGCGATCGTCGCTCAGGCGTTCGGGCTCGAGCGCGAGGTGCGCGACGACGCGGCCGGTCGCGTCCCACAACTCCTGC
>DASYXE010000207.1:0-2330 GCA_035935375.1 Gemmatimonadaceae bacterium
GCCGAGTTTCTCGTGCACCCGGAGTGCGGCTGCTCGACCAGCCTGATCGAAGCCATGTCCGCCGGCGACATCGATCCGTCGGGCGTGCAGGTGTTGTCGACGGAGGGAATGATCCGGCGGCCGTCACAATCCGAGGCGAACACGTTCATCGTGGCGACGGAAGTAGGGATCCTGCACAGGCTCGAGCGGGCGTATCCGGATCGCACGTTCCTCGCCGCCGATGATCGCGCATCGTGCCAGTACATGAAGGTCACGACACTGCCCAAAGTGAAGCATTCGCTCGAGGTTCTCGAGCATCGCATCACCGTGCCGCGGGAGATCGCGGACCGGGCGCGCGGGGCGATCGACCGCATGGTGGCCATCGGCGGTGCGACGCCGTCGGCGACGGCACCGGCGGCGATGGTGGGCGAGTGATCGCATCCCAGTTGGCCGGGGCGAGTGCGTCGTTAGGCTTTCCGTTGTCCGCGGCGACGACGCGCGCACTCGTGCGCGCGTCGCTCGATGAGGACCACGCCTTCGATGACGTCACGACCCTGGCGACCGTCCCTGCCGACGCGATGGGCCGCGCGGCAATCGTCGCGCGGTCGCCGGGAGTGATCGCAGGGTTGCCGCTGGCCATCACCGCATTCGAGACCTTGAACCGCGAAGTGACGGTTCGCGTCGTTGCGGGTGACGGCGAGCACGTCGCCGCCGGCGGCGTGGTGGCCGACTTGGCCGGTCCATGGCGCGCGTTGTTGAGTGCCGAGCGCGTGGCCCTCAACTTCCTGCAGCGGTTGTCGGGGGTGGCGACGCTCACCGCGCGCTACGTGGAGGCGGTGCGCGGCACGGCGGCGAAGATTTACGACACACGGAAAACGACGCCGACGTTTCGGGCGCTCGAGAAATACGCCGTGCGGTGCGGCGGCGGTGTGAACCACCGTGCCGACCTGGCCGACGCCGTGTTGATCAAGGACAATCACCTCGCCGCGTTAGGCGGCGACATCGGGCTGGCGGTGCGCCGGGCGCGCGAGGCGGGCCGGCCCGGCATCTGCGTGGAAGTCGAGTGCGACGATGTCGCGCAGGTCGACGCCGCGCTCGCAACCGGCGCGGACGTCATCCTGCTCGACAACATGTCGCTCGACGCGATGCGCGCGTGCGTGGCGCGCGTGGCAGGACGGGTACCCCTCGAAGCTTCGGGCGGCGTAACGCTCGAGCGCGTGCGCGCCATCGCCGAGACGGGTGTCGATCGGATCTCGGTTGGCGGCCTCACGCACTCGACCCCCGCGCTGGATCTCGGTCTCGACTATCGGCCGTCGTCAGGCACTGCCTAATACGCGACGTTGACCTGCACCTGCACCGTCCGCGGCCTTATCGCGGCGCGGGCGGCCTGACCGTCGCCTTCCGGAAGGTCTGGCCCGCGTTCGCCTAACGAGTGCCGTCGCTGATCAAGCCCAGCGCCGCGAGCGCATCGACCAGGCTCCGGAGCGTATCGGCGGCGGAGCCGCCCGACACCCTGGGGCGCGCGACCGGGGCCGCGCCGTAGAATCCCAGTCGGGCGGCGGCGTCCGAACCAATGCGCACCGGGCCCGGGAGCTGGGCGGTGCCATCTGCCGTGCGCGCGAGCGCCGGCGACGGACGCACACCGAACTCGCCTAACGAGACGGACGCGCCCGCCTGCGAGCCGGGCGGCGCGAGCACGATCGGACCCGGCCACATCGTCGTGACCGTCGCGCCGGCGTACGACAGCTCGCAGAACCCCTCGACCGTCGCGTGGACGCTCGACGCATGCTGCGCCACCACCAGCGACTTGTCGATCGACCCGCCGGCCAGCGCCAAACCGCTCACGCGCAGCACCGCGCCATCCTTGGTGACGCGGATGAGCGGCCGCACGAACACGTCCCATTGCGTCGTCGCGTCGGGTGGGGTGGCCAGCGGCTCGCGAAAGGTGATCATGTCGGCGGTGTTGTCGCTCACGTCGGCCGTCTGGCCCGTCCCCGTGCCGCCGGTGGCCACCCACGTCCACCCGGCGAACCGGTGCGGCGCCCAGCCGGCGCCGGCTCTCGTGATCGATGTCCGCGTCCCCGATGTCGCCGACTGCTTGACCACCATCGGCGGGTTGAGCACGCGGATGCCCGACAGATCCGTGTAGTGCGCGGCGGTCGTGATCACGTCGCCGCCGGCCTCGCCCTGGTTTGCGTTAGGCACGAGCGACGGCGAATCGATCTCGATGTCGGCCACGCGGATGGACCAGAAGACGTTGTACGGGCTGTACGCATACGCGAGGAACGCCCGGCTCCCCTCCGACCGGATCCCCGACACCGTGAAGTAGCCCTGCAACCCGTTCACGATCT
>DASYXE010000208.1:0-4474 GCA_035935375.1 Gemmatimonadaceae bacterium
TGGGCTTCTTTCAATTCGTCTACGCGGCCACGGCGGGGGCGATGGGATTGTCGAAGGACGCGGCCGTCGGGGTCGCGCTGCTGTTGCAGGTGGTGCAGAACATCCCGGTGACTGTGTTAGGCGCGGCGTTGGCACCAGACCTGATGATGGCCGCGCGGAAGAAGAAGGCGCCCCACTCGCAGGCGCCGGCCGATGGCGCCGAGGGCAGTGCGATGTGACACTCGCGTGGTGGGTCTTTCAAGACAACTGCTTGGATAACAAAAGGGAAACAAAGGATAACGAAAGTGATCGTTCTGCGCGGGGGGAGGCGGCGGTAGCACAATGGGAAGTCAGGTTTCTTTCTTAACAACAAAAAGACCAGTCTCCACCAGTTAGGCAACGCCGCTTCCTCCCGCGCAGAACGATCACTTTCGTTATCCTTTGTTTCCCTTTTGTTATCCTCCCCAAGCAGTTGCAGTTTTCTTTGCCGAAGCCCCAAGTCAGGCGCCGCCTACGAGTCATCGGGCGGTTCAGCCGCCTAACCTAAATACGTAGCTCAGCTTCGCAAAGAATCCATCGTTCAGCCGATGAATATTCCGGAATGCAAACGGGTCGTCCTCTGTCATGCTGCTGCCGTAGCCCAGGAAGAACACCGTGCCGGGCGTCGGCTGGTAGGCGAACAAGCCGTCGATCCGCACCGCATTGGTGACGGTGCGCCCCGCGCGCGTGAACGTGCCCGTGACGGGATCGCGAATCACGATCGGATCGTTCGATCGCGCATCGTCGCGCAGCGAATCCGTGGTCTGCGAGTCGTACGTGCCAACCAGCCGGACGAACACGGGCCGCGACACCTGATACTCCACCTTGAGCCGCGGAATCCGCCGCACGTCGGCGGTGCTGCCGTCGTCGCGGCGGATGTACTGTTGGTGCGAGTACAAGCCGTTGATCCGCAACCGCTCGTTAGGCCGCCAATCGACGTTGGCGTTGAGGAATATGATGTCCGCCTGCGCCCACTCGAAGAAATTCTCGTCGTGGCCCGTGATCGCCTGGATGCTGGCGTCGAAATGCTTCCAGTGCGGCGTGGTGAGTCCCGTCACGATGTCGAGATTCGGAATGTGCGGCGTGCCCAGGAACTTGGTCGTGTCCGGACCGCCGGCCGTTTGGTGCACCACGTAGTAGTTGGTGTAGATCGACGGATCGTACCCGTAGCGCTCGAGGAACACGTTGGCCACGGCAACCCACCCGCCGCGCAGCGTGACCTCGTTGCTGATGTGCCACCGGAGGTCGTTCGGACTCTTGCCGTCGGTGAAGCGCGTGTAGAGCCAATCATGGTTCGCGGTGAAGTCGCCGGTCCAGGTCTCGATGAGGCTGCCGCGCTTGCCGTACAGCGTGATCGCCTGCTCCGCGTTCATTCCGACGATGTTCGATCGCGAAATGAACCCGCTCTGCGTGCGAAAATCCGGACTGATGCCGGACATCGAGTAGTGCATCTGGATCGTGTGACCCTGCCGCTCGAAGATCGCGCTCCACAGCGGCCCCGAGAGCGAGCCCGAGTCGCCGCGCGTCATGCTCGACGCGCCCTGCAGTCGGATGCTGTAGATCTTGTCGAACAGGATCGCGGCGTCGAGGCCGCCCACGCGGTTGTAGTGGCCGGCTTCCTCGCGGTCCGTGAGCACCGTGCCTAACGACACGTTGGGCCCGATCCCCCGCCGCACGCGCAGGATGTTGAACACCGGATTGACGATCCCCGACTCCGACGCATCCGAATTGTCGACAGCCGACAGGAACCCGATGTCCGTGCCCGACAGCGTGCCGGTGAGCTTGGCCGCCGCCACGGGCTGCAGGATGCTCCGCGTGTAGATGAGCCCGCTCGGCGTGTCGAACTGCTCGAGCCCATCCAGAAAGAATGGTCGCTTCTCGGGGAAGAACAGGGCGTCGCGCGGATCGTACGACAGCTGCGGCACATCGCTCTCGATCTGCGAAAAGTCCGGTTTGACGGTCGCGTCCGCGGTGAGGTTGTCCGTGAGCGCGTACCGCAGGTTGCCGCCCATCTGCTGGATCGGCGACCCGTAGTGCCAGGCCGCCCCACTCGGCGCACCATCGACGTGCGACGTCAATTCGGGGTTGATCTCCAGCGGATGGCCGCGCTCGAGCCCCGTTAGGCCGACGAGCGTGCCGGACTGCGCGAGGAAGCTCGAGTTGGCCTGCCGCGCGGGCGCCCACGTATCCTGATGCCCGGAGTGCTGCACGCGCCGCAAGATGTTGAGCCCCCACTGCTGCTCGCGGCCGGGCTGGATGCGAATACTCTTGAACGGAATGCGGATCTCGACTTCGTACCCATCCGGCAACACGCGCCCGCGCGACTCGAACGTGTAGTCGGTGCTCAGATCCACCGTGTCGCGCGTGGTGCCCGCGCTGCCGATGCCCGCGGCGTGCGACTGGATGCCCTCGCTCAGAATGCCGTCGGACTGCACGCCGAGTGGGTTGACACCGAAGACGTACGCGCGGCGATGATCGTCGAAGGTGTCGAGAAAGATCTCGACGAAGTCGTCAGCAGAAATGTTGTCGCGATCGGCGAGCGTCGCGTGCACGGGTCCGTGCGGCTCGAACGCGCGAATGCCGAAATAGATCGCATCGGACGAGTACCACACGAGCACTTCGGTCGAATCCGCCGCCGGCTGCCCGTCGACCGGCAGGTACTCCGAAAAATCGGTGAGCTGAGCGGCCTTGGACCACACGGGCTCGTCCAGATTCCCGTCTATGGTGACGGTATCGGGAAGCTTCGGAGCATTGACCTGGAGCTGGCCGGTGCGCCCGCTGAACACGGGTCCAGATGACGCCGCGACAACGTGGAGCAGCGCAATGATCGGCAACAGCACTCGTCGGCTCGGTGGCGGTGAGAGCCAGAACTATGCGCGCCGCCGCACGCTGGCGCCATAGCGCACCAGCCCCTCCGAACGACAACACGCTCCGCATTGCCGTTCCCAAAAATCAACGATGCCGACCAAGCGAGTCGCCCCTTCCCCTCGCTGTAGGGAAAAGATCGTTCCAGCGAATCGGCTTTGCTCGATTTTTTCGAACAACTGCAACCGCAGTCCTACCGAGTGCCCGGCCAGGCGCCGCCGACGGCTTTGAACAGCGCCACCAGGGCGGTCACTGCGGACGTTCGCCCAACCGCCAATTCGTTTTCGGCGCTCAACAGGGTGCGTTGTGCGTCAAGAACCTGTAAGAAATCTGTTTCGCCGGCCTCGTAGCGGAGTTGCGCGAGGTTGAGCGCGTGCGTGCTGGCACGGACCGCTTCGCTCAAGCTCGACAGACGCGCGCGCGAGCGATCGTAGTTCGTGATCGCGCTCTCGGTCTCGCCGATCGCACCGACCACCGCGGACGTGTACTGTGCCTTCGCCTGGTCGGCCTGCGCTTCCGCAATATCGACCCGCGTTTTCACGCGGCCCATGTCGAGGAACGGCCAGGTCAGCACGGGGCCGAAGAAGAACCGCGGCGTACCCGTGTTGCCCAACGCGTTGAACGTGGGCGCCGTGTATCCGGCACCGGCCGCCAGCGAGATCCTCGGCAGGTAGTCCGCCTGCGCGGCACCGATCAACATCGTCTGCGCCGCCAACTGGCGCTCGGCGCTCCGCACATCGGGACGGCGCTTGACGAGGTCGGCCGGCGAGCCGACTTTGACCACGTTAGGCAGCGTCGGCAGCGCCGTCGGCGCGAGCAGCGACGCCGGCAAGGCCTCCGGCGTGCGGCCCAGCAACGTCGCGAGCTGGTTGCGGCTCGCCGCGATCCGCGCCTCGATCGCCGGCGTCTGCGCCAGCGTTAGGCTGAGCTCGGCGCGGGCGCGCTCGACGTCGAACGCCGTGCCGCTGCCGGCCGCCAACCGCTGCTCCGTCAATTTCATCGTGCGCCGTTGGTTCTCGGCGTTGCGCTCGGACACGGCGAGCTCCGACTGCGCGCCGCGCAGCTCGAAGTACGTCCGCGCGACCTCCGCCGCCAACGACAGTTGGGCATCGCGCACCTGCTCGTCCGCCGACTGCTCGAATGCTTTGCCCGCCCGGACGTTGTGACTCACCCGACCGAACACGTCCAACTCCCACGACGCATCCACCCCGCCATCCCACAAGTCCTGCCGCGGCAGCGTACCCACCGTTCCCGGGAACGCCGACGCCGACAACTGC
Source organism: Gemmatimonadaceae bacterium (assembly GCA_035935375.1). GTDB lineage: Bacteria > Gemmatimonadota > Gemmatimonadetes > Gemmatimonadales > Gemmatimonadaceae > JADGGM01. Next base: position 4,161 of record DASYXE010000208.1, read on the forward strand.
TGCCGCGCGAAGCTGGCTTGCGCCGTGATCGTCGGGACGAGGTCGAGCGACGCCAACCGGCGCTCGGAACGCGCCTCGAAGAACCGCGAGCGCGCCGCCCGCACGTCGGGACTGGCGTGCAACGCCTCGTGCACCAGCGCCGTCAGCGCGCTGTCGCCTAACCCAGCCCAGAAATCGCTGTCCGGCGCCGCGGGGCTGACCGTGGTGCCCGACGCCAGCGCGCCCACGTGCACCGTGTCGAGCAGCGAATCGCTCGACAGCGCCGTGTCCGACGCGCTCGTCGAGAACGAATCGGGCAGGGCGACCGGCGCGGG
>DASYXE010000209.1:0-6060 GCA_035935375.1 Gemmatimonadaceae bacterium
CTCCTGCTCCATCGTCTCGATGGTCTGCAGGTCGAGCGCCGTGCGCGCGGCGGGCCGGAGCTCGCCCTTCCGCCGATGCTGATCGACCTTCTGCCGAGCGCCGTCGATGGTGTACTTCTCGGTGTAGAGCAGGTGCTTGACGAGCATGATCAGCTCGATCTCCCGGCGCTGATACACGCGGTTGCCCGAGCGATTCTTGGCCGGGCTCAGAAACCGGAACTGGCTCTCCCAGTAGCGCAGCACGTGCGGTTTGAGGCCGGTCAGCTCGCACACTTCGCCGATGGAGAAAAACTCCTGCACCGGCTCGCGGGTCTGGGCGTGCGCGGCGTGGTGCGCGGGACGCGAGGACTGTGGGCTCATGGGTCGGCCTCCGCGCGGAGCTCGCGCGACATCAGTTCGGCGATGGCATCGCGGGGATGGTGGCGCTCGAACAAAATGCGATAGACGGCGTCCACGATAGGCATCGCGATGCCTTCGCGCGCCGCGAGGGCGTGCGCGCTCTGGGTGGTGACGACGCCTTCGGCGACCGTCTCGCGCGTGGCGAGGACGTCGTTGAGCGACTTGCCGCGGGCCATGTCGAGGCCCAGCGCGCGATTGCGGCTCAGCGAACCGGTGCACGTGAGGACCAGGTCGCCCATCCCGGCCAGGCCGGCGAACGTGCGCGCGGACGCGCCTAACGCTACGCCTAACCGGCTGATCTCGGCCAACCCTCTCGTGATCAATGCCGCCCGGGGGTTGTGGCCCAGGCCCAGGCCCTCCGCGATGCCGGTCGCGACGGCGATCACGTTCTTGAGCGCGCCCCCGACTTCGACGCCGACCACGTCATCGTGCGAGTACACGCGAAACGTCTCGCTGCTGAACGCGCGTTGGGCGAGCTGCGCGGCCGCCTCGCTCGTCGACGCGGCCACCACCGCCGTGGGTTGCCGGGCAATCACCTCGGTGGCAAAACTGGGGCCGGACAGCGCGACCACGGGCCGCCCCGGGAGCTCGTCGCGCACGACGTCGGTCATCACGACGAGCGACCCGCGCTCGATGCCCTTCGTGGCGACGACGAGCGTCGCCTCCGCGGCCACGGCGTGCCGATCGCTCTTGAGCACCGTGCGCAGCACGTGCGACGGCGTCACGTACACCACCAGCTCGGCGCTGCCGGTGGCGTCGCCTAACGAGCAGGTGGCGCGGACCGACGGCGCAATCGCGGCGCCGGGCAGGAAGCGCGGGTTCGCATGGCGGGCGTTCACCGCCTCGACCACGTCGCGCTCGTAGGCCCACAACACCACGTCGTGCGCGTTGCGCGCCAGCAGGTCCGCGAGCGCGGTGCCCCACGCGCCGGCCCCGACGACCGCGCAGCGCATCAGCCGCCCTCCACCGGACGCCGGCCCACGCGGTGCTCCTCGCCGCGCCGCAGCCGGTCGAGGTTGGCCCGGTGCGTCCACACCACGAACAGCGCCACCACGACGCCGACCGCAAACACCGGCGCGCTCGGTCCCTCGAGGATGCCTAACGCAATGACCAGCGCGGCCGCCGCCGCCAGCGACGCCACGGAGACGTACCGCCACACGCGCAGCACCGACGCCCACACCGCGCACGCGATCAGGGTCGGCACGGGCGCCAACGCGAGAAAAACGCCGCACCCCGTCGCCACACCCTTGCCGCCCGCCTTCCACAGGAGATACGGCGTGCGCACGTGCCCGGCGATCGCCACCAGCCCGTAGACCAGCGCCCAATACGCGAAGCTGCCGGGCACCGTCCACCGCGGGAAGAACAACGTCGGCACGAACCCTTTGGCCACGTCGAGCAGCACGACGACCGCGGCCGCGGGAGCGCCTAACGCACGATACACGTTCGTGGCGCCCAGGTTGCCGGAACCGTGCTGGCGGAGGTCGATGCCGCGCAGCAGACGTCCGGCCACGTACGCCCACGGAATCCCGCCCAGCAGATACGAGGCGACGAGCCAGACCACGGGGCTGGCACGCATGTCAGGCGGCGCGCCTCCGCATCACGACGCGCAGCGGATTCCCCGTGAATCCCCACGCGTCGCGAAATCCGTTGTGCAGATATCGCACGTAGTGCTCCTCGACCAGCTCGGGATGATTCCCGAACACGGCGATGGTCGGCGGTGCCACCTGAACCTGCGTCGCGTACATGAGCTTCACCTCTCGCCCAGCCGCCTGCGGCGGCTGCAGCCGAGCGACGAGCTCCTCGAGGCGCGCGTTCACTTGCGAGGTCGAGATGCGCTTGCGCCGCTCCTCGTCCACTTGCAGCAGCTGATCGAGCACGCGCGTCACGCGCTGGCCGGTGAGCGCCGACGTGAACAGGAACGGCACGAAGCGGAGATACGGCGCCTTCTCCTGCGACTTCTTCATGAATCGCGCGGCGCTCTTGTCGTCCTTCTCGACCAGGTCCCACTTGTTGGCGACGATGATGAGCCCCGTGCCCCGCTCCCACGCCAGCGTGGCGATCTTGAGATCCTGGTTCTCGACCCCCTGCTCTTCCGCCGCGGCGTCGATGACGAGCAGACAGATGTCGGCCCGCTCGATCGCGCGCCGCGTGCGCAGGGCCGAATAAAACTCGATGTCCTCGGACACCCGGGACTGGCGGCGCAGTCCGGCGGTGTCGATGAACACGAGCGTCCGGCCGTGGTACTGCATGGGCGTATCGATCGCGTCGCGCGTCGTGCCCGCTTCGGCCGCGACGACGAGCCGGTCTTCGCCTAACAAGCGATTCACGAGTGATGACTTGCCGACGTTGGGCCGCCCGATCACGGCCACGTGCAGCGCGTCGGGCTCCTCGGGCGCGCCCTCGGGAAAACGGGCGACGATCGCGTCGAGCAAATCGCCCGAGCCCTTCCCGTTCTTCGCCGACACCGGCACCGGATCACCGGCGCCCAGCTGATAGAACTCGTAAAAGTCGGCGGAGGCCGGGTCGTCCACCTTGTTCGCCACGAGCAGCCACGGCTTGCCCGTGCCGCGGAGGAGCTCGACCACACGCGAGTCGTGCGGGTGAAGGCCGGCCTGCGCATCCACCACGAGCAGCAGCAGGTCGGCTTCGTCGACCGCTTGCAGCACCTGCCGGCGGATCTCGACGTCGATCGGCACATACGGATCGTCCGTTAGGCCGCCGGTGTCGACGAGCCAGAACGCGCGCCCGGTCCACTCCGCGCGCGCGAAGTGTCGGTCGCGCGTGGTGCCGGCTTCCTCGCTCACGATGGCCGTGTCGCCGCCCACCAGCCGGTTGAACAGCGCCGACTTGCCCACGTTCGGCCGGCCGACGAGCGCGACGACGGGAATGGTCACCGCGCCGCCATGGCCAGGAGGCCATCCTGCTGCAGCACGTCCACGAAGTCGTACGACGGGTGCACCGGGATCGGCATCGCATCGCGGACCGTCTCGAACGGCGTGTCGTCCAGGAACACGCCGTCGTCGTTGATCGTTTCGGCGGGAATGAGAGCGAGGTCGAGGTCCGCGCGACCCGCGAGCGCGCGCCGGATGTCCGCGCCCACCAGCAGGCCCGCGGTCGTGGTCGTGGGCCCGAAGAGCGAATTCTCCGCCACGATCAGCTCGAACCGCGCCCCAGTCGCTTTCGTGAGGCGGTCGAGCAGGTCGGGCATGATGCGCGGGCCCATCGCCACCCCGGTGACCACGCCGATGCGCGCGCCGCCCAGCCGCGGCAGCGCGCGCGCGCCGATCGCGTCCGCGATGCGCCGGCGAAGATGCGCCACGGCGCCTACGCCGTTCTCGATCTGCGGACAGTCGCCATAGTGGGACGCGCCGGGCAGCTCGCGCCCGGCGAGCAGGTACAGCTCGTCGGACCCGTACACCCAGCGCTCGCCGCGCTCGGCCAGCGCCCTCGCCTCCCAGCGCTCGACGTGCGAGATGAGCGCGTTGCTCGTGGCCATGTCCATGGAGCGGCCCGTGTACAGATGCGAGAACTGCGTGAGGCCCACCGGCACCACCGCCACCGACACGACCGCATCGCCTAACGACCACAGATCGGTGAGCGACTGCTCCAGCACGTCGCCGTCGTTGAGCCCCGGCACGATCACCATCTGCCCGTGGAACTGGATACCGCCCTCGGCCAGACGCGTGAGTTGCGCGACGATGTCCGGCACCTTCGGGTTGTTGAGCAGCACCTTGCGGGCGTCCCACGGCGTCGCGTGCACCGACACGTACAGCGGCGACAGCCGGTACTCGAGGATGCGCGCGATGTCCTTCTCCTTCACGTTGGACAGCGTCGCGAAGTTGCCGTAGGCGAACGAGAGCCGGTAGTCGTCGTCGCGCACGTACAGGGATCGGCGCAGACCCGTGGGCAGTCCCTCGATGAAGCAGAACTCGCACCGGTTGGCGCAGCGCCGGACGCGCGGCGGCTCGAGCTCGATGCCCAGCGGCTCGCCGTCGGGGCGCTCGATGTCGGCCACGAGCTCACGACCATCCGGCAGCCGGGCTTCGACGATGAGCGCGTCGTCCGCGGAGAGGAACTCCCAATCGAGGAAGTCATCGAGCGCACGGCCGTTCACCGTGAGCAGCTCGGTGGCCGGCACAATACCGATCTCGTCGGCGATGCTGCCTGGTGCGACGCGACTGACGCGAATCATGAACCCGTCTGTGTGCAGGAGGGGGAGACCGCCCTGTGCGGCCTCCCCCTGGGCGTGCGTTAGGCACGCATCACCGCACCTGGCGGTGCGGGAGCATCAAGTAAACTAGGAGATCAGTGCCCGGAAAGCAAGGTGAATCGGACACTTCCGCCACGCGGGAAAGCGCGCGCGCGAGGCGCGCGCCTCCCCGATCCGTCAGGGCTTTACCGGATCGTAGCGGTACGCGGCAATGCTGGTCCCCACCGGGTTCACCGTAAACGACTTGCTCTCGTTGGGCGCCAGCTGCACCGACGTCGACTGGCTCGTCACCACCTGGCCCGTCTTGTCGAGGAACTTGACGTTCAGCGCCGCCGTCACGGGCTTCGTGCTGGCATTCTGCATCGAGCCCTTGAGCGTGTACTTGTCGCCGTCGTGCGTGAACTCCGTGAACTGCACGTGGACCGGCAGCTTGTCCCCGGCGGTTACGTAGGTGTTCACCGAGTCGGTCAACGCCTTCTTCTGCTTCGGATCCGTGGCCGACTTCTGCATACCCTGAAACGCAATCGCCAACAGCTGATAGTTGTCCGGATTGTCCGGATCGATCTTGGTGAGCGTGTCGGCTACCGGCTCCATCTTGTCGAACTGATTGTTCTTCCAGTAGGCGTTGGCCAGGTTGAACAGGCCGGCGCGCAGATACGGGTTGGACTTCTGCCCGAGCTCCATCAGCTGCACCGCTGTTGCATACTGCTGCGCCGTGAAGGCCTGCGTGCCGGCGTCGAACAACTGCGCATCATTGTACTTGGTCGGATTGGCGAGCATGTCCTTCCACATCTCGCCGAGCGAAGCCGTGTCCCCCGATGCCTTGAGGGCTACCGTTAGGCCTGCTTGCGCGGGCTGGACGTTATCGCCCTGCGGGTAATCCTTGAGGTACGCGCGATACAGGTCGGCGGCCTTCTTCATCCCCGCCTGCTGCTGCGCGCCGGACATCGCCTGGGCGGCCTGCAGTTGGGCAAACGCGGCGCTGAACTCGCTGAATTCCTTCACTGCCTTGACGCTCGTGTCCTTCGCGGCGAGATCCGGCGTCGACAATTCAGTCGCCTTCGCGTACGCCGTCGCGGCCGTCGCCCAGTCCTTCTTGCGCTGCGCGAGCTGACCCTGGAAGTAGTAGTCGTACGGCGAGCCGCGATAAATCATGATCGCGTGATTCAGCACCACCTGCGCGGAATCATCTTTGTTGCCGTTGATGAGCGGCCCGATCTGGTTGACGAGACGCGCCCAGGGCTGCTGCCGATATAGCTCCATCTCGTCGGCGCAATCGGGCTGCGCGGTTTCGACCGCCGTGAACGCGGAGTCCGCGGCAGCCAACACGTCCACCTGGCCGACAGACGCCGGATATCCGAGATCTGCGCCGCTCGCGACGGCCGGAGAACCTGGCGTGTCGAACCACGCAACGAGTGCCTGTCCGAGCACCGCGTCGCGCGCGATCTGGT
>DASYXE010000210.1:0-2129 GCA_035935375.1 Gemmatimonadaceae bacterium
AGCCCGCGCATCGCCTCTCGTAGCACCCATTTCCTGGCGCACGGCTGGGCGCAGATCTCGGGTGGAAACCCGAGCGACAGTTCCACCAACGCACGATCGAGAAAGGGATGGCGTTCTTCGACGGTGTCCTGTATGACCGCATGCAGTGCGAGCACATCCGGCATTCCGTCTAACGCACGAAGCACGTCCGAGATGTACTTACGTCCGATGGGCCCGCCGGCTGCGAGCGTGACCAACCCGTGCGCGTCGAGATTGAGTGCCCTGACCACCGTCGGCCGGATCCACGGCGGCACCCGCGAGGCGCCGAGCACCCGGCGCACGAGCGCGCCCGGCATCATGGGAACCGCGACGTTGTGCCAGAGCATGGACCACGCCGACACGCGTCCGACGACAGCCCAGCGCGTCGCCTCGCGAATCGCGGCGCCTAACCGGCCGCGTGCGGCCAGGTCGGCGAGGAAGATGGCGCTCCCGCCGAGGTAGTGGTCGGATCCGTACCCGGAGAGGAGCACGCTGCCGCCGCCGCGGCGTACGGCGCGAGCGAGCCGCCGATCGCGTGGATACGCGAGATATGACGCAGTGGGCTGGTCGGTAAGTGGCGGCGGATCGTCATCGTCGTCGGCGCGGGCGTCGTCGAACAGTTGCGTGTTCGGCACGCGGTGCGCGGCGGTGACAGCGTCCACGAAGCGGCGTTCGTCGCCGCCTGTGCCGTGCCGATCGACCAGCGTCACCGTGCCGCCTAGTGCATGCGGTGCGAGACCATTGTGGGCCAGCTGCGATGCCATGCTCACCACTGATGATGAATCCAGGCCGCCCGAGAGCTCGGACCACGTTGCGCCAGCATCTGGCGCGATGCGGGACCGCACGGCGCGCGCAAACCGCCCGCGAAACTCGGCGACGGCCTCGTTCACCGGACGCGGTACCGCGTCCACGAACTGCTCGGCGCTCCACCAGCGATGCACCGTAAGCCGATCATCGGAGAAGCGCACGAAGTGTCCGGCCGGAACGCTGAAGACGCTCGCGAACGCAGAGGCGTCGGCGTCGTGCGCGCATCCCGCGAGAAAGGCTGAGAGGTACGACATGTCGTAGTCGTCATCGCCGCTGGCCAGCACGTCTGCTCGCGACGCGAACGCGATGCCACCGGGCATGAGCCGGTAGTACAAAGGATGAACGCCGAGCGCGTCGCGGAGCGCGGTGGTGTTGCGCGTCGCCGCGTCGTGCAGCACGACGGCGAACTCACCGTGCAGTTCGTTGATGCTGATCCGGTCGGTTGGCCAGCAAGCGAGCACGCTTTCGACATCGGATCTCGATATCGCGCGGCGCGTATCAGCGTCGAGGCGCATGGTACCGATCGCGGTGCGCGTGGATGCGGAGCTGGCGATTGGCTCGCAGCCGGCGTCTGAGGCCGCATAGCCCCAACACCCGGGCCGGTCGATATCGCGACGCTCGAGACCGTGCCGGATCGCCGTTGCGGCGAGCGCCGCACGCCACGCGTGTGGAACCGGACCGCCGTCCGTGCGAATGGCGCAGCAGAAGAAATTCACGTCTCGTCCAAGGGGACAGGCGTGAACTGCTCGGTGTGCTCGAGGACGTCGTTGAGCGGCACGCCGTGCCGCTCAACCCACGCGTGCGACGCGAACGGCGCCGCCTGCACGCCTAACCGGAGCTCGGCCCGCGCGCCGGCGCGCCGCAGCCGCTCGTAGAGCACGAGCGAGCGCTCGAGGCACAGGGCGCGTCCGGGATACCACGCGGCCGCGATCGCCACCAGCCGGTCGAAACGTGCGACGACATCGCCCGGCGCGTCGCCTCCGGCAGTTGCGTTGGGCGTTCGGGCGTGAATGCGCGCCACCGTGTGCGCGAACCCGCGATGTGCGAGCGAGAGCTTGATCGCCGCGATCGACGCCATGCAGCGCAACACGTCGATCGAGCCAACGGTGGTAGGTGCCGCCGAGTGCTGCCTAACCTGATGAGACAAGAGACCCGCCCTCCATCGGAGCCGGCCATCGCCGCGGTGTGCGGCGATGTGCGGGGATGGTAGGGTGGGGCAGAGCTAACGTGCTACCTGGCGAACGCGCCGCGTCTTCACGTGCGGCGCCGAAACCGGATCCTCCTCAAAGACGAACGCGCATCAG
>DASYXE010000211.1:0-8587 GCA_035935375.1 Gemmatimonadaceae bacterium
GTTAGGCGAAACCGCACGGGTGGCGCAAGGGCCCTTCCCCGCGATCCTGCTCGATTCCGTGTTTCTGCCGGCGGCGACCGCCGACTGCGCCGGCGCCGCGCGCACGTTGGACGCCGCGGGCTGGGCGCGCGATGCGCGCACGGGCGTTAGGCATCGAGGCGGCCGGCCGCTCACCGTTCGCCTGCTCGTGCCCACGAGCAGCGCCGAGCGCCTGGCGGTGGCCGTGGTGCTGCAGGCGCAGCTGCGGTGCGCCGGGATCGATCTCGAGATCGACCAAACGGAGCTCAACACGTCGATCGATGATCTCGTGCACGGAAGGTTCGATGCGACGCTATTGGATTTGACGTGGGATCCGTCGCCGGCGAGCGCGCGCCAGATCTGGGCGGGCGCATCGGCGGCCCCTACCGGCTCGAACTTCAGCCGCTATGCGAACCCGAAATTCGACGCGCTGCTGGACAGCGCCATCAACGCCAACGACGAAGCGCGTGCGCGGGTACTCTACCGGCGCGCATGGTCGGTGCTCGTGAGAGACCAGCCGGCAGTCTGGCTCTACGACCTGGTCAACGTCGGCGCGGTCCGGCAGCCGATCGAACCGCGCGGCTTGAGAGCCGACGGCTGGTGGTCGGACATCGCCTGGTGGGGCGTCGGAAGCGGCTCTGCGTCGGCCGGCGACCCGCGGTGAGCGCAATGAGTCGTGTCCGGGGTCCTCAACGGCTGACCCCGCTTGTTAGTTTCTTGTCCAGTCTGACCGTAGCGCATCCGCGACCATTGCAGGTTACGCGCTTTTTTCCGATACTCTGTCATGGCCCTTGATCCTCCCCGCCGACGCAGAATCCGATTTCGCGGCAAATCGCTCAGACATTCTGCCCGACGCGATGCCGACGACATCGGCGAAGAAGGGCAGTCGCGGGACACCTCGATAGAAAATTCGGGCCCCACAGTGCCGATTCGGGACATCACCGTTCAACACGCACCATTCTTCGAGTTCCTGGCGGAGCTCGGCGACGACACGACGCCGGAGTGGCGCCGCGCGTCGGCGGGGCTGGTGTGTCTGAGACTCGTGGACTACCTGCTCTCGGGCGGGGACGCGCAGCGCGTCGACGATGTGCGCGCCACGCGTGCGGCGTGGTCGTGCCTGGAAGCGTTGGGCACCGGCGACGCCGTGGGCAGCGTGTTGGCGAGCCTCCTCAATGTGCTGGCCAGCGAGAGCGGCGATCGGTCGATCACGGCGCGTCCGCGGCTCATGGCCTACGGGCGCGTGCTCGAGCTCGAGTCGCGATGGGCGTTGGCGGCCGACGTGTACGACACGGTCGTGCGGCTCTGTCGCGGCACCGCCGAGCACGGCGACGTGCCGGATGCGGCCGCGGCGTACCTGCGGTTAGGCGAATGTCGCCGGCAGCAGGCGCGGTGGGAGGATGCGCAGAACGCGTTTCGTGCGGCGGCGGAGTCGGCGGCGAGCGTGTCGGATTGGTCGACGCAGATCAAGGCGCGATGCCTGGGCGCGGCGGTGTTGTCGGAATCGGGAAACCTCGCGCTGGCCGACGCCCTCTTGCGGCGCGCGGCGCAGGACGCGCGGTGGGCCGGACTGCCCGACGAGATGGCGCTGGCGCTCCACGGCCGCGCCCACGTCGCCTTCCAGCGGAAGCGTTTCGAGGCCGCGGTGCGGTTTGCATTCCGGGCATTGCGCGGCTTGCGCGATCCGTTGGCGCGCGACCGTGCACTGGCCGACGTGGCCGCGGCGTTCATCGAGTTAGGCGTGCGGCGCGCCGCGCGCGATGCGAGTCTCATTCTCATCGCGACGACGCAGGAGCCGTACGTCCGCGGTGCCGCCCTCATCAACTTGATGGACATGGCGGCGAAGGACCGGACCGAGCCGTTGTTCGAGCAATACCGCCGTCAGCTCGCGACGGAGCAGTTGCCGCCGCGGTTGGCCGGCTACTACCACTATTACGCGGGATGGGGGGCCTGGCAGTTCGGCCGGATCGAGACCGCGCGCATGGAGTACGGCCGCGCGGTGGAGATTTCGACGCGGCACGGCCTGGCGCAATTGGGCTTCGAGATCGAGGACGCGATCGCGAAGCTGCGCACGCCGCCGCCGCTCGGTCCCGATCCGGTCAGCGAGGCGCCGGCCAAGACGGTCGTGGTGGCCCGCGCGTTAGGCAGGATGCGCGAGGAGTTGGACGCGGCATCCGCCTAACGGCGAACCGGCGTGCGGGTCGCGGCGGGGACGGCGATGGACGCGGGAGGCCGGCCGGCGCACCGGCGACCGGCGTGCGCCGACGTCCCGTCTCGGTTAGTGCGGCCCGATCGTGACGGTCTGATCGGCACTCGGTTGCGTGGGGGCAGTCGGCGACGTGCAAGCAACAAACGCCAGCGCGATGGCGGCGAGAATGAGACGGGCGGTAATACGACGCATGGAGCCTCTGGGTGCTGGACGCGGTAGCTGGTCGGGCGTCGGGCGACTTCCCGACGTATGCCCCACCCGCGATCAGCCTAGCACCGCACGGACATGCTCGGAGTGCAGTTTGGGGACATCGAACTGCACTTTGGGGACACACGATACACCATCGGGACATCTCGTTCGACGGTGGGCCGCATGGATCTCGTGACGTTGGTGCCCGACCCGAAGCTGCTGCGCATTCGGTTGGCGACGCCGCCCGCCTTCACCGTGCGCGCGCTCGACGCGATCGATGGCCCAACCGGCCTAACGACGATCCTCGATGCGGCTCCCGTCAATCTCGTCGTCATCGATCCGGCCGATCCACGCGTCGCGGGACGCGTCACGGAGCTCACCGCCATCCTCGCCCGCTACGACTGGATCCCGTGCGTGATCTACACCACGCTCACGGCGTCCGGTGTGAGCCCCCTGCCCCAACTCCTGCACGGCGGCGGGATGAGCGGGCTCTTGCTCGCCGGCATCGATGATGGAACGACCGCGATTCGCGATCTGATCCTGCGCCTCACGGCCGATGCCGTGGCGAATCTGCTCCTCGACGCGCTCGCGCGGCCCATCGAACGCTTGCCCGCTCCGCTCGTCCGCGCGATCCGCTTGCTCTTCGCCGCGCCGCACCGCTTTCCGTCCGTCGAGGACCTCGCGTCCGCCGCCAACATGTCGCGGCGACACGTGCACCGCCTCGTCACCGACGCCGGCCTCACGTCGCCGACGCAGTTGCTCGTCACCGCGCGCGTGCTCCGCGCCTATCAAATGCTTCGCTCCGGCGACATGACGGTGCAAGGGGCCGCGCAGCGCCTGCGCGTCGCACCTCGTATCCTGGCGCGGCACCTCCGCACGACGACGGACGTCCGCACCTCGCGCGACATGCATGTCATGCCGCCGGCCGTGGTCGTCACGCATTGTGTGCGATCGCTGTATCGGCCGCCCGCCGCAATGCGGCGCGTCGTGGGCGATTCGGCACACGTCATCGACCGAGGCGAGGCGCCCCCGCGTCCGCCACGGCCAGGTCACGCGTGATGCCGCCAGCGCTCGTGCCGCGCGTGCTGGTGGTGGACGACGAGCCCACCATTTGCCGGGCGTTGTCCATCGCGCTGCGCCGCGCGGGCTACGAGCCTCGCTCAGCCGAAAGCGCCGAGGCCGCCCAGTCGCTGCTGCGCCACGACAGGTTCGACGCGATGATCGTCGACCTGCGCATCCCGGACCAGCGGGGCGACGAATTCTTCGAGCTCGCCGCCGCGCTCTATCCGCATCTTCGCACGGCGACGCTCATGACGACGGGTGACACGAGCGACCGCGCGCTCGACCTGATCGGTGCGTGCCGCGTGCCGTACCTGGTGAAGCCGTTCGACCTCGCCGAGCTCATCGCGGCGATCGACGGGTTCACGAACCACGTCCGCGACGCCAGCGCCTAACGGTACAGCCGCGCCGTTACGGCTTGACGGCGATGCGCCCCGAGTAGTCGATGCGGTCGAGCAGGATGGGCGGGTTCGTCTCGGCCACGTAGCGGTCGACCGCGTCACGCGCGCCCCGCCAATGTCCATAGTCGTCCAGCAGGAGGACGCCGCGGGACACCAGCAACGGATAGAGATGCGTCAGCTCGTGGTAGGTCGACTCGTAGAAGTCGGTGTCGAGCCGCAGAATGGCGATGCGCTCGGGGATCGCGCCCGGGATCGTGTCTTCGACCTTGCCCTTCACGAACCGGAGCTTCGCCTCCGGGTACCCGGTGGACACGATGTTCTGCCGGACGTCGTCGAGCGGCGCGTAGTTCCACGCGTTGTGGCCGCCGCGCTGCGAGCGCTCCCATCGGCGCCGCGCCGCGCGGTTGCCGCGGTTGACGTCGCGGTCGGTGGGCTCGCTCATGCCCTCGTAGGTGTCGTACAGCCACAGCGTGCGGCGCGTGTCGCCTAACGCAAGCAGGGTGAGCGCGGCCGCCATCATGCTGCCGCCGCGCCAGACGCCGCACTCGACGAGGTCGCCGTCGATGCCATGCCGGCTCACGTACGCGACGGCCTGCCGCAGCGCATATACGCGCTCCACCGAGGTCAGCGTATACGGCGCGCAGCGCGCATGGAGCGCGAAGAAATCCGGATCGAGGTCGGGGTGCGCCACCGGGGGTTCCGTTTTCCGGATCAGTGCAAACCCGAATCGATCGGCGACACGCTCGAGAAAGTGCTTCAGATGTCATCCTCCTCAAGGAGCAGGGTTCGCATAATGATGAACCCAAGCAATCCTCCAGGCGAGGCACCCGTCAGTCGTCACTCGGCCGGCGGTGATTGGAGGCGGCCGCCACGCCGGATGCGGCGCACGACGGCGGCGGCATACTCGCGCGCGTGCGTGGCGCGATCCCGCCAGAGCGCGCGCTTGCTCCGCGCGAGGAGCGCGCGCACCGCCGCCGCTTGGGCAGGCGGCAGTCCCAGCCTGAGCGCGAACTCGTACCGATCGAACACGAGCGGATCGCGAATGCGCGGCACGTCCGCAATGCGCGCCGCGAGCGTGTCCGGCGACTCGAACGTGCGAAAGTGCTCGAGCACGCCGAGTCCCGCGAGGATCACCTGGTTGCGAATGCACTTCTCGCAGCGCGAGCAGTTGAGCAGGTCGGGCCGGTTCGCCCAACACACGCGCAGATAGCGGCGCACGAGCGGTTCGTCGCGCAGCACGCGCAGCTTGTCGGCCCGGCTCCTGTCGGCGCCGACGTGCTCGATCGTTAGGCCGTTGCCGCTCCACAGCGGGTCGAGCTGCCACGCCGAGCCCCAGGGGTGCCAGCCGCTGTGGAAGAACGACGCCGAGATGAGCATCGTCGCCGATTCGTCGGCGAGCAGATGGCCCACCGCCGCCAGCGCGCCGCCGTGTGTCCGGTCCCAGGAGGCGACTCGAAACGGCGCGTGCGTGCGGAGATTCGTGCGGATCACGATCGGGCGTGCGCCGAGGACGCCGGCGATCTCGCGGAGGTTTTCCTCGACGGCAGCCGCGCGCGCGACATCGGTGAGCGGCATATCGAAGCCGTGCACGAAGACGAGGTCATCGATGCGCCGGCCGGACGCGAGCAGCGTGTAGAACGAATCGACGCCGCCACCGAAGCACAGCGCGGTCCGGCTCGCCGCCGGCCGCTGCGGATCCGGATCGACACTCACCGTGTCGAGACGCGGCACCACGACGTCGTACCCCCACCAGCGCCGCGCGAGGTCAAGGATCCTGGGCAGCGATGCAGCAAACCCAGCGTCCACGGCGCCGCTCGCCTCGAGGCGCAGCCCTCGCGCGACCGACGGGATCAGAAACGCCGAGCCGAATGCTTCGACCGACGGGCGAAGTCGGACGTCGTCGGACTCGAACCAGACCTCGCCGTCGCCCACGACGGCGGACACGCGCGATGACGCGTTCGTCGTGTGGCCTTGGACGGCAGAGATGAGCAGGGTGCCCGGCATTGGACGGAGGGATGCCTTACGCAGACGTTTGGCGGCGCGGTAGCCGGGGGCAAGACGCGCGCCGCCCGGCACCCCGGTCCGGACCGGCGTCCGGATATGAGATGCGGAATCCCGAAACCGGTCAGCCGACTGACAACGCTATTCGGCAAGGTACGCTGGCGCAACGCGTTGCGCGGCGAAGGGAGTGGCGTGCATCGTGTAGGGCGGCTGTGGCGATGTGAGCGCAATTTCGCGGTTTGCCGGTCCATACGTTTCGCCCCCGAGGATCAGCATGGATTCGCTGTGGAAGGACACGCGCGTAGCCTTTCGCATGCTGCGCAAGAATCCCGCGTTCGCGCTCACCGCGATCGTCACGTTAGCACTCGGCATCGGCGCGAGCACCGCGATTTTTTCGGTGGTGAACGCCGTGTTACTGCGGCCGTTGCCGTACCGCCAGCCGGACCGGCTCGCGATCGTATGGGGCGATCTGCGCAATCGCAATGTCCGGAACTTTCCGATGTCGCCGTCGGATTTCCGGGATTTCCGCGCGGAGACGAAGGCGTTCGAGGGGCTGGCGGGCGTGAACACGTTCCGCATCCCGTTCGGCGGCGACGGCTTCGACCCCGAGCAGGTGCCGGCCGCCGCGGTGACGACGAACTTGTTCTCATTGCTTGGCGCGCACATCGTGGCGGGCCGCAACTTCGTGGAGGCGGACGCGACGCCGCAGCCGCCGCCGCCTAACGGAGCGGCCGGTGCCGCGGGCGCCGCCCCGGCGGCGCCGCGGTTGCCGGCGATGATGGTGCTCAGCTACGAGTTCTGGAAGCGACGCTACGGCGGCGATCCGAACATCGTCGGTCGCACGATCGACCTGGGCGGCGGTCTCAGCACCCAGATCGTCGGCGTCGTGGAACCGGGGTTCGAGCTCTTGTTCGCGCCGTCGGCGGGCGTGGAGCGCACACCGGATGTCTACCTCGCGGCGCGCATCGACTTCGCCGACACCTCGGTCGCTTCGCGCATCAACGTCTTTCTGCGGGTGATCGGACGCCTCGGGCCGAGCGCGACGCTCGCGCAGGCGCAACGGGAGGTCGATGCATTCGCGGCCAACGAACGGGCGCAGTTCACGATCGACCGGACGGCGGGCTTCTACATGCGCGTCGAACCGATGCATGGGGACATGGTGGCCGGCGTCCGGCCGGCGATCCTGGCGCTCATGGGAGCGGTGGCCTTCGTGTTGCTCATCGCGTGTGCCAACGTGGCCAACCTGCTCCTCGTGCGGGCCTCGAGTCGCGAGCGCGAGCTGGCCGTGCGCGCTGCGTTAGGCGGCTCGCAAGCGCGCCTCATCCGGCAGATGATGCTGGAAAGCCTCATCCTGGGCGGCTGCGGCGCCCTCGCGGGGCTCTGGGCAGCGGCGTTAGGCGTGACGCTGTTGGTGCGTCTGGCGCCGGCCGGCCTGCCGCAGATGGACGCGATCCGCATCGACCCGAGCGTGCTGCTGTTCACGGTGGCCGCGGGCCTCATCTCCGTGGTCCTCTTCGGCACGGTGCCGGCGCTCCGGGCCTCGCGGCCGGACCTCATGGACGTCCTCCGGGCGAGCGGCCGCACCACCGGGCAGCGTGCGGGCACCCTGATGCGCAGCGGCGTCGTGGTGGCGGAGGTCGCGCTGTCGCTCGTGCTGCTCATCGGCTGCGGTCTCATGGTGCGCTCGTTCATGGCCCTCGAGCAGGCGGACCCGGGCTTCGAGCCCAACGGCCTACTCACATTCTTCGCCGTGCCGTCGCGCCTACCGCCAGGCCCGGAGGGCGCGCGCGATCGCGAGACGTTCGTGCGCACGTTCGCCGAGCAGTTGCGCGCGATCCCGGGCGTGCAATCGGTCACGGCCGCGTCGCAGCTTCCGCTCGAAGGGAGCATCGGCAACGCCCGGTGGGGCACGGCGGCGGCGCTCACCGACCCGGCCACGTTCCGGCAAGCGAACCTCCACATCGTGATTCCCGGATACTTCGCGACCATGCGCACGCGCCTGCTCGCCGGCCGGGACTTTTCGGAAGTGGATGACGACACGGCGGCCAAGAACATCATCATCGATGACAAGCTGGCCGCGCGCGCATTTCCGGGGCAGAACGCCGTTGGGCAGCGGCTGCTGGCGCGCATCGCCACGCCCGAGGCGCTGTGGTACACCGTGGTGGGCGTGGTGGCGCACCAGCGCGATGAGACCCTGGGCGCGGACGGGCGCGAAGTGATGTTCATCGCCGACGGCGAGCTCGGATCCGGCAACATGTCGCGTTGGGCACTGCGCACCACCGGCGACCCGTCGAGGCTCGCGCCGCTCGTGCGCGCGACCGTCCACCAGTTCGATCCGACGATGTCGGTGGCCGAAGTGCAGCCGATGCAAGCGTTCGTCGATCGCGCCGAGGCGCCCACCAAGTTCACGCTCGCGTTGATCGGCACGTTCGCCGGCATCGCGATCGTGTTGGCCGCCGTCGGCTTGTACGGCGTGTTGTCGACGGTGGTGCGTCAGCGCACGGCGGAGATCGGCATGCGCATGGCGTTCGGCGCGCCCAGTGAGAGCATCTTCGCGCTGGTGATCGCGCAGGGCGTGCGCCTGAGCGCGATCGGCATCGGGTGTGGGCTCGTGGCGGCGGTGCTGCTCACGCGCGCGATGTCGACGATGCTCGTAGGCGTTCGCCCAACGGATCCGCTGACGTACGCCGCGATCTCGGTGCTGTTCCTCGTC
>DASYXE010000212.1:0-6534 GCA_035935375.1 Gemmatimonadaceae bacterium
TCTCGCCGTACATCCGGTGCCGCGCCCGCATCCCCTTCTGGAACTCCTGCAGAATCGTGGCGAGCACGAAGCCGCCGAGCGCGTACGACACCACGGAGTAGTAGGCGCGCATGCCGAACGCGAGCAGCGCCACGCCGACGAGCACGCCGCACACCACCGGCCCCGTGAACTGCCGGCTCAGGTTCCTAACGGAAGCCCGGCGCCACGCGATCAGCGGGCCGATGCCGGTCAGCGCGAGCAGCCCGAGCCCGAGCGGGATATTCACCGAATTGAAGAACGGCGGCCCTACCGTGATCTTCGTGCCGCGCACCGCCTCGCTCAGAATCGGGAACAGCGTTCCCCACAGAATCGAGAACGCGATCCCGCACAGCAACAGATTATTGAACAGGAACGTCGCCTCGCGGCTCACCATGCTCTCGAGCTCGGCCCGCGCGCGGAGATCGGACAACCGCGTCGTCACGAGGTACGCCGTCGCCGCGATCGCGAGGATCAGGAAGCCGAGGAACCAGTAGCCCACTTCCGACTGCGAGAACGCGTGCACGCTCGAGATCACGCCGCTGCGCGTGATGAACGTGCCGAGGATCGAGAGCAGGAACGCCGACACGACGAGCGTCACGTTCCACTTGCGGAGCATGCCGCGCTTTTCCTGGACCATGATCGAGTGCAGGAACGCCGTGTTGATGAGCCAGGGCAGAAACGACGCATTCTCCACCGGATCCCACGCCCAGTACCCGCCCCATCCCAGCTCGACGTACGCCCACCACATGCCGAGCACGATGCCGACCGTATTGAAGAACCACGACAACAGGACCCACCGCCTAACGGAACTGAGCCACTCGGCGTCCAGCCGGCGCGTGATGAGCGCGGCCACCGCGAACGCGAACGGAATTGCCGTCGCGATGTAGCCCAGGTACAGGTTGGGCGGATGCGCCGCCATCCCCGGATTCTGCAGCTGCGGGTTGAGGCCGCGGCCGTCGGGCGGGATCCAGTCGAGGCGCGCGTACGGATTGGCCCCGAAGCACAGCACGAGAATGAAGAACAGCGCGATCGCCGAGAGCGTCGGTACCACCCACGGCATCAGCTCGCGATTGGTCTTGCGTCCGGTATAGACGGCGATGGTCGAATAGATCGACAGGATGAGCGCCCAGAAGAGCAGCGAGCCTTCCTGTCCAGCCCAGAACGCCGTGAACTTGTAGACGCTGGGCAGATTCGCGCTCGTGTACGATGCCACGAAGCGGAACGAGAAGTCGGACGTGAGCAGCGCCGTCCACAATCCGATGGACGCGAGCACCACGAACGCGCACATGGTAAAGAGCGCGCGTCGCGCGCTCGCGATGAGCTCCGTCCGTTGTGTGTACGCGCCCGCGAATCCCGCCGTCGTTCCCCAGGCCGCCATGAGCAGCGCGACCCAGAGCGACAATTCACCAATGAGGATCACGTTCGGGCTGCGGCTCCCGCACCCGAGCGATAGCCGGGCGTGGCGCGGTACTTCTCCGGCGCGTTCTCGTATCGCGACGCGCACTTGGCGAGCACCGTGGTCGCGCGGAAGGTGCCGTCCTGGGCGAGGCGTCCGTCCATCACGACATCCACGCTATCGGTGAACGTATCGGGCGCGAGGCCGTGGAAGCTCACCGGATACGTCTTGTCGCCATCGGTGACGCGGAACGTCATGTCGCGCCCGCCCGGCGCGCGCACCACCGAGCCCGGCACCACGCGCGCGCCCACCTTCACGCCCGTGCCGTAGAACGAGGGATCCTGCGCGACTTTCGACGCGAGCTCCGTGGGCGTGAGATAGTAGGTGCCGGTCTGGGCGATCGCGCTCGCCATCAAATACCCGGCGACGCCAAGAACCAACGCACCGCCTAACAGAAACTTCGTACGCGGTTTCAACGACATATCCTTCGCTTCCTCAAGTCCCGTCGCCCGCGTGCTACCGGGCGACTCGCGAGCGTGAGGCCTCAGCCCGCACGCGCGCCATGATGATCTCGAGCTCCGCCTCCGCCTGCGCCCGCTCCTCGGCGCTCCAGGCCGCGGTGCGCCGGCTCAGGTCGCGCACCCGCTGCAGCATCTCGTTGACCAACGACCGCAGCGCGACGTTCGTGCGACGCTCGGCGGTCTGCTCCGACGATGCGGCAGTGGTCGGCGTCCTCGCGGCTTCGGTCATGGCGACAGCTCCGGGCTGTGGCAAACGTCGGTCCGCCATCGGACGCGACCCCATGAATATATCGAGTGCCGGCGGGGCAAGGTGACACCCGTCGATTTCATTGCGCGTGCGAGAGGAATGCCGCGCCCGCGGCCGTTCCCGCCAAGTCCCACGTGAGGTCGCGCATGGAAAACCCTTCCTGTGTCCACGAGTCGTGCATCTCCTTGGCGATCCCGGCACTCACCGCTATGCCGGCGGCGCTCACGAGCGCGTCGTGGTGATTCACCCGGACCGCACGGAGCGCGCTGTAACTCGCGCTCTCGATGAACGCGGACATGAAGAAGTGCTTGAGCTTGTCTGGGGCGATCCACTTGTCGCCGGCCTGGCCGCCCCCGATCGAGAGTGACAGGGCGAGGACGAGAGCGCGCATCAGCCCGCGTCCCGCGCCCAGGCGAGTGCCGTGCGGACGGCACGGGCCCACCCACGCGCACCCTCGCGCGCTGCGCGGACGCCCGATCCGGGTTGGAATCGATGGTACTCGCGCGTCGCCAGAAACGCGGCCGCGCTCGGCCACACGCCGGTGGCCACGCCGGCCAAGCCGGCGGCGCCTAACGCAGTAGTCTCGATCACATCCGGCCGCTCCACGGGCACGCCGAGCACGTCCGCCTGGAACTGCATGAGCCACGCGTTCTCGGTTGCTCCGCCATCCACGCGCAGCCACTCGAAGGCTGCGCCGCTCCGCTGGCGCATCAATGCGAGCACGTCGGCGGTCGAGTACGCCATCGCCTCGAGCGCCGCGCGCACGAGGTGCGCTCGGGTCGTGCCGCGCGTCAGGCCGACGATGGTGCCGCGCGCGTCCGGTTCCCAATACGGCGCGCCGAGCCCGACCAACGCGGGCACGAAGTACACGCCGGCCGTCGAATCGACCGACGCCGCGAGGCGCTCGGTCTCTGCCGCACGCTCGATGATGCCTAACCCGTCGCGCAGCCACTGCACCGCCGCGCCCGCAATGAAGATCGCGCCCTCGAGGGCAAAGGCGGGCGCGCCAGCCTCGTCGCATGCCACCGTGGCGAGCAATCCACCGCCGGCCGCCGCTCGTTTCTTCCCCGTGTTGAGCAACAGGAATGCACCAGTGCCGTACGTGTTCTTCCCCTCGCCTGGCCGCCAGCATCCCTGCCCGTAGAGCGCGGCTTGCTGGTCGCCCGCGACGCCGTGGATCGGGATCTCGGCGCCGAAGTGGTCGGCGCGCGCCGTGCCGAACGACGCACTCGACGCTCTCACCTCGGGAAGCAGGCGACGCGGAACGCCGAACATGCGGCACAGATCGTCGCTCCAGTCGAGCGCTCCGATGTCGAACAGCATCGTGCGCGATGCGTTCGTCGGATCCGTGGCGTGGACGGCGCCGCCGGTGAGATTCCAGATGAGCCACGTGTCCACCGTGCCCGCCAGTAACTCACCGCGTTCGGCGCGCTTGGCGATCGGTTCTTGCGACAACAACCATTCGAGCTTGGTCGCCGAGAAGTACGGGTCGATCACGAGGCCCGTGCGCGCGGCGATCGCATCCGATTCGCCGGCGAGCTCGGCGCAGCGCGCTGCGGTGCGACGGTCCTGCCACACGATCGCGCGGCCCACCGGCTCGCCCGTCGACCGGTCCCACAGCACCACCGTCTCGCGCTGATTGGTGATACCGACGACGGCCGGCATCGCGTGCGCCTGCGCGATGGCGTCGCGCGCCGCCGCGAGTGTGCAGGCCAGGAGGTCGTGCGCGTCGTGCTCCACCCAGCCCGGCTGCGGGAAGTGCTGCGGGATTTCGCGATATCCGCGCCCAACGATGCGGCCGGTCGCGTCGATGACGAGCGAGGTCGAACCGGTGGTGCCCTGGTCGATGGCGAGGACGTGCGTCACGCGTCGAACCGGTACGGCGGACGGTGAATGCCGCGATCGCTCACGATCGCCGTGACCAGCTCGGCCGGCGTCACGTCAAATGCGGGATTCTCGACCGGTACCTCGTTAGGCACAATCGCCCGCCCGGCGATGCACGCCACTTCGCCGCGGCCGCGCTGCTCGATCGGGATATCCGCGCCGCTCGCGATCGCCGCATCGAACGTGGAGGTCGGCGCGGCCACATAGAACGGAATCCCATGGTGCCGCGCCGCGAGCGCGAGCGCGTACGTGCCGATCTTGTTCGCCACGTCGCCGTTGGCGGCGATGCGATCCGCTCCCACGATCACCAGATCGACGCGGCCATCGCGCATCGCAGCCGCCGCCGCGCCGTCGGTGATCACCCGAACGGGCACGCCGGCGCGCGAGAGCTCCCACGCCGTCAACCGGGCGCCCTGCAGCAGCGGACGCGTCTCGCACGCCAGCACCAGCACGCGCCGCCCATGCTCGGCCGCCACGTAGACGGGCGCGAGCGCCGTACCGATGCCGGTGGTCGCAAGCGCGCCCGCGTTGCAGTGCGTGAGCACGCGCGCGCCGTCGGCGAGCAATGACTCGCCTAACTCACCGATCCGGCGGCACATGGCGCCATCTTCCGCCAGCAGCGCATCCGCCGTGTCGTGCATCGCGCGCAGCGCCTCGGCGGCCGTGGCAAATGGCCGCATCGCTTCGGCCGCCACCGCGTGTACGGCCCAGGCGAGGTTGGCTGCCGTCGGGCGAGTGCCTACGATACGATGGGCGTGCACCGCGATTCGCCCGCGCAGCTGATCCACTGACTCGTCGTCGAATGCACCGAGCGACGCGACGAGGCCCATGGCGCCCGCGATGCCGATGGCCGGCGCCCCGCGTACGGCCAGCGACGAGATGGCGGTGCACACGTCATCGAGCGAGCGCAG
Organism: Gemmatimonadaceae bacterium; assembly: GCA_035935375.1. Taxonomy (GTDB): domain Bacteria; phylum Gemmatimonadota; class Gemmatimonadetes; order Gemmatimonadales; family Gemmatimonadaceae; genus JADGGM01. The sequence continues at coordinate 4,978 of DASYXE010000212.1, forward strand.
ATCGCGCTCGATCAACCGTTCGGGCAACGCCGTCTGATCGATGATGCGGACGGCGCTCGAGTCCGGCGCCCAGCGGACGGCCTGGATGGGGTGCACGGGCGTAAACGTATCGACCGTTCGGCGACGGCGGAACACGGCCACCGCGTGGAGCAGCGGGCAGAACCCGCATTACATTTCGGCTCGCGCGCCCTGGGCGCCCGACCCTGCCCATCTCCCACTCCAGCGCCCGCCGACCATGCCCTTCGAGAACCTCGCCTTCGACGTCCACGATCGCGTCGCGACCATCCGCGTCAACCGCCCGGACAAGCTCAATGCGCTCAACGACGAGACCATCGCGGAGTTGGATGAAGCGATCGCGCTGGTCGAGCGTCGCGAGGACGTCGCGGGCGTGCTCTTGACCGGCGCCGGCACCAAGGCGTTCGTGGCGGGCGCGGACATCGCGGAGCTGTCGCGGCAAGGGCCGACCGACGGACGGGCGCGCGCGCGCGCCGGACAGGCGGTGTTCTCGCGCATCGAGAGGTGCCCCAAGCCCGTGATCGCGGCGCTCAACGGTTTTGCGTTAGGCGGCGGGTGCGAGTTGGCCATGGCCTGTCACATCCGGATCGCCGCGGACACGGCCAAGCTCGGCCAACCGGAGCTCAAGCTGGGCATCACGCCGGGCTACGGCGGCACGCAGCGCCTCGCGCGGCTGGTCGGCAAGGGCCGCGCGCTGCAGCTCCTGCTCACGTGCGAGATGATCGACGCCGCCGAGGCGCATCGCATCGGGCTCGTGAACAAAGTCGTGCCGGCCGCCGATCTCCTCACGGAAGCGGAGCGGATGCTGCGTCAGATCATTGGGTTCGGCCCGCTCGCGGTCGCGTGCTGCATCGAGGCCGTGAACCGCGGCGAAGATCTCGCGCTCGACGCGGGGCTGGAGCTCGAGGCGTCGTACTTCGGCCTCCTGTCCGCCACCGCCGACATGCACGAGGGCATGCAGGCGTTCCTCGAGAAGCGCGCGGCGCGGTTCACCGGCCGTTAGGCATGGTGGTGGCCGACGCGCGCCCGCAGCCCGCCGACCCGGCGGCCACCCGGCCGGCGGCGCCGGCGCGCGCGTGCCTCACGAGCCTCGCCGTGCGCGACTTCCGGAACCTCGCGCGCGTGGACCTCGCGCCGCCGCCCGAGGGGTTCGCGCTCGTGGGCGAGAACGGCCAGGGCAAGACCAACCTCCTCGAGGCCATTCATTATCTCCAGCTGCTGCGCTCCTTCCGCGGCGCCCGCGACGCGGAGCTCGTCCGCTTCGACACGGCCGGCTTCCACGTCGCGGCCGAGATCGCGAACGCGGCGCACCGCGCGGTGTCGGTGGGGTTCGAGCGCGCCGGCAAGCGCAAGCGCGTGCTGGTGGACGGCGACGAGCGCCCACGCCTAACGGAAGCGCTGGGCGCCTTTCCCGCCGTGCTGTTGTCGCCGCGCGACGCGGACATCGTGGCCGGTGCACCCGGCGCGCGCCGCCGATTCCTCGACCTGATGCTGGCGCTCAGCTCGCGCCCGTACCTCGGCGCCCTGCAGCGGTACCGCATC
>DASYXE010000213.1:0-6158 GCA_035935375.1 Gemmatimonadaceae bacterium
TCACGATGCTCAGCTTTCTCGGCTCGGAATTCGTGAGCGCGGTGCGGTCGGGCCGGCGCTTTCAACCCGACCTGGTACACGCGCACTGGTGGTTTCCGGGCGGTCTCGTGGGCACCTGGGTGGCATCCATGGCCGGCGTCCCGCTCATCACCACGCTGCACGGGAGCGACGTGCGGCTCGCGCGCACGGTGGTGGGCGCGCGACCCGTGTTCCGCCACGTGCTCCGTCACTCGGCGGCGGTGACCGCCGTGTCCAACTGGCTCGCCGGAGAAGCCGGGGCGGTGCTGCCTAACGTGAAGCCGGTCGTGGCGCCGATGCCCGTCGACACCGCGTTGTTCACGCCCGGCAACGGGCGATCGACCGATCGCGTGCTGTTCGTTGGGCGGCTCAACGCGCAGAAGGGCGTGTCGACGTTGATCGATGCGCTTCCGTCGATCGGTGCGCCCTACGCCGTGGACATCGTGGGCGACGGTCCCGACCGCGCGGCACTCGAGGATCGCGCGCGGAACCTGCGCGTGGCCGATCGCATCACGTGGCACGGATCGCTCGCGCAGAGCGACTTGCCGCGTCTGTACCAGCGCGCCGCGCTGCTCGTCGTGCCATCGATCGATGAGGGGCTCGGCCTCGTCGCCGTCGAAGGGCAGATGTGCGCGACACCGGTGATCGCTGCCAACTCCGGCGGCTTGGGCGACATCGTGCGCAACGGTCAAACCGGTGTGCTCGTGCCGCCGCTCGATCCCTCATCGCTCGCGCAGGCGATCGACGAGATGCTCCAGAACCCCGATCGTGCACGAGAGATCGGCGCCGCGGGACGCGTGCACGCGCTGGCGACGTTCGCGCCGGAGTCCGCCGCGCGGCGGTACGCCATGCTCTATCGCTCCACTCTTGAGCACGCCGAGAAATAGCAGGCTGTTGTTCGTCGCCAAGATTGCGTTCGCGGTCGCCGTCGTGGTGGCCGTGGCATACGCGCTCGTTCGCGAGTGGCAACCGGTCAGCGCGGCGATGCAGCAGGCGCGTCCGCGGTGGGGCGTGCTCGCGCTCTCCGGCCTGATCGTGCTCGCCAACTACGCGTTGCTCGTCGAGGCGTGGCGCATCGTGCTGGCGGGGTGGGAAGGGGAGCGGCGTGGAAACACCGCGCCTGCGCTCGGCTTCTGGGAGAGCGCGCGAATCTGGAGCGTGTCCAACCTCGGCCGGTACATCCCGGGCAAGGTGTGGCAGATGGGCTCGATGGCCGTGATGGCGCAGGAGCGCGGGGTGTCGGGCATCACCGCCGCGGGGGCCGCGGTGGTGGTGACGCTCATCAATACGGTTGCCGGATTCGTCGTGCTCGCGCTTACCGGCGCGGGCGTACTGCACGTGCCTCCGTTGGGCATTGCCGTGATCGCGTTGCTGGGCCTCGGCTTGTTGTTCGCGCCGCAGCTCATCCCGTGGTTGGGCACCCTGGCTGGGCGCATTCTGCGCCGGCCGATCGTCCTCGGCCGCATCCCGCACACGGCGATCTGGGTCGCCGCCCTCATCTCCGCGACGTCGTGGGTTGTATACGGTGTGGCGTTTCGTGTGATGGCGGTGGGCGTGCTCGGCTCCGCGACTGGCGCGGTTGGCACCTACATCGCAGTTTTCACGGCCTCGTACCTGGCCGGTTTTCTGGCGCTCATCGCGCCGGGTGGGGTCGGCGTACGAGAGATAGTGATGTTCGCCGGGTTGCGGCAGGCGGGCTTCACCGGCGGCGAGGCGACCCTGCTCGTGGTTTCGTCGCGCGTGTGGCTCACGATTCTCGAGATTGTCCCCGCGGTTCTCTTTCTGGCGCACCGTTGGATGCGCCCCAAACGCTCCGATGGCCCAATCGAAAGTACGAGATAGCCGCGCCGCGGCGAAGGCCAGTCGCGGTCCGGCGTTAGGCGAGCCGCGGTTTGCGACCGCATGGGCGGCGCTCGTGTACGTCGTCGCGACGCTGATCCTCGCGTACCCGGCCCTCGTTGGGCGTTTCCTGGTCAACCCGACGAGCGATCAGTACATCGGTGGATACGCATTCCGGCAATTCGCGGCGGCCTCGCTCCACTCCGGACACGGCTTCCCGCTGTGGAATCCGTATCTATTCGGAGGCATGCCGTACGTCGCCGCGATGAGCGGCGACATTTTCTACCCGACGTTCTTGATGCGCATGATCATGCCCACCGACGTCGCAATGACGTGGGCGTTCATCATTCACATCATCCTCGCGGGACTCTTCACCTACATCTTGCTGCGCGCCTGCCGGTTTTCGTTCTACGGCGCGCTAACGGGCGGCCTGGTCTACATGATGGGCGGCCCGATCTCGTCCTACGTTGGGCCGGGCCACGACGGCAAGCTCTACGTGAGCGCGCTCCTTCCGCTCGTGCTGTTCCTGCTCGTACGCGGGATCCGCGACGGAAAAGCATGGTCGTATGGCGTGTTGGCGATCGTCGCCGGTCTCGCGTGTCTCAGTCCGCACCCGCAGCTCTATCAGTACATGCTGTTGGTGAGCGGCGCTTTCGCACTGTGGCTGGCATTCGGAACGGACAACGCGCCCCTGATGGAACGGCGCCTCGCGCTCAAGCGACTCGGTGCCGCGTTCGTGGCCGTCTGCATTGGCACACTCATGGGCGCGATCCAGTACACGTCGGTGCTTCAGTACGTGCCGTGGTCGCCGCGCGCGGGCGGCTTGAGCGGTTGGGCACACGCGACGTCGTACTCGTTCCCGCCGGAAGAGCTCATCAACACGTACATCCCGCAGTTCACCGGAATGTTCGACCGCTACTGGGGCCGCAACGGAATTCACCTGCACAGCGAATATCTGGGTGCCGTCGCGCTGATGCTCGCTCTGCTCGGCGTCGTGTACGCGTGGCGGCCCGAACGAAAGTCGTTCGGTCGCTTCTGGTTCATCACCTTCATTGTCGCGCTGCTGTGGACGTTAGGCGGATTCACTCCGTTCTATCACATCATCTACGCGCTCGTTCCAGGTACCAAGTATTTTCGAGCGCCGAGTACGATGGTGTTCGTGGTTGGCCTGTGTGTCGCGATCTTTGCCGCGTTTGGAGCGGAACGCCTGGAGCGCGGCGATGTGACGCGCCAATACGCCGTTGGCTGGCTCATTGCGGCAGCCGTCGTCCTGCTTCTCGGCGTCAGCGGGATGCTGACCAACATCGCGTCAGTGATCGCGCCGCCGGAACACCAGGAAGGCGTACAACTCAATGCGCAATTACTCCTCGTCGGTGCTGTGCGCACCGCGATTTTTACGGCAGTCGCGGCGGCCCTCGTGTTGGCCCTCGTGTTGGGCCGTGCAAAACGCGCCGCAGTCGCATGGGCAGTGTTCGTGCTTGCTGCCGCGGACCTTTGGACCATCGAGCACCAATACTGGATGTTTTCGCCACCGGCCGATCAGCTGTACGCAGGCAACGCTACCACCCAGTACGTGCGCAAGCAGCCGGTTCCAGGACGAGTTCTGCAGATACCGGCGCGGGACCTAGCCGAATCGCCGCTAGAGCCCAACGATCCGTATGTGGAAGGCAATGCGCTCATGGTTCACGGAATCCGCACCGTGATGGGCTATCATGGCAACGAGATCGGCCGCTACGAAAATCTCATCAATGCGCGCATCACGGATCCGCAGCTGTGGCGCCTGTTGAACGTGAAATACATACTCACGAACCTGCCCAACATTCCCGACTCCGGCTTCACCAAGGTTGTTGGACCAACGCGCGATGCGGCCGGCACCATGACGTACCTGTACACGGTGCCAGGGGACAATCCGCCGGCCTGGGTCGCTCCGGTCATCGTGAAGGCCCCCGATGATCAGACGCTGGCAACCGTGCTCAACCCGCGCTTCGACATCCGTCGGGGTGCGATCTTCGACACATCAGCGGCGGTGCAGGCGGCACGAGTGACCGGGCTACCCGAGCCGAGCCCCGTCGAGGCCACCATCACGCGCTACGACCCCGGACATATCGAGGTCGACCTGAGTCAGCCGGCGCCGCACGGCTCAGCACTCGTGGTGTCCGAGAACTACTATCCGGGATGGATCGCGACCGCCGACGGAAAACCTGCCGTGGTGGGTCGCGCGGACTACGTGCTCATCGGTGTAGCGCTGCCCGATGGCGCGCGACACGTCGATCTCACGTTCACGAGCGCGGCCTACGAACGCGGCAAGGTGATCACAATCGTCGCGATCCTCATCGCACTGGCGATGGTCGCTGCCGGATTCATGGTCGACAAGAAGCGGCATGCCTGAGCGCGCTATCGTGATCGTCCCGACCTACAACGAACGGGACAACATCACGCGACTCATTCCCGCCGTGCTGGAGAAGGACCCGCGTCTCGAGGTGCTCGTCGTCGACGACGCCTCTCCGGATTGTACCGGTCAGATCGTGGAGACGATCGCCGCCGACAACCCGCGCGTGCACGTCCTTCATCGCGCCGGGAAGATGGGACTCGGCACCGCGTACCTGGCGGGCTTTCGCTGGGGTCTCGAGCAGGGATACGACTGTCTGTTCGAGATGGACGCGGATTTCTCGCACGACCCGAACCACCTGCCGCAGTTTCTCGAGGCGATCAAGGACGCGGACCTCGTGTTGGGCTCGAGGTACCGCGAGGGCAGAGTCACGGTGGTGAATTGGCCCATGACGCGCCTCATCTTGAGCTTCTTCGCCAACTTCTACGCCCGGGTCGTAACTGGCCTTCCGCTCGAGGATTCCACCGGCGGGTTCAAGTGCTTTCGCAGGTCAGTGCTCGAGGCGATCGACCTGAATGCGGTTCGATCCAACGGGTACGCGTTCCAGATCGAGATGAGTTTTCGCGTGTGGAAGAAGGGCTTCCGGATCCGCGAAATTCCGATCGTATTCGTGGACCGCACCGAAGGTCAGAGCAAGATGTCGCGCAAGATCGTGCTCGAGGCGGTGTGGATGGTGAGGCGTCTCCGATGGCTGGCGATCACCGGGCGCATCAAGTGAGCGAGCGCGAGTTCTTCAAGATGTCCGGCTCAGGAAATGACTTCGTCGTGTTCGACGCCCGGTTCGAGCCAGCGGGCCGATTAGCCTCACCTCGAGTGATACGTGACGTCTGCGCCCGCGGCACCGGCGTCGGCGCGGACGGAATGGTCTTCATCGAGCCGACCACCGCCGGCGGCGCGCAGTTCCGGATGCGCTACTTCAACAGCGACGGCTCCGTCGCCGAGATGTGCGGTAACGCCGCGTTGTGCGTGACGAGCCTGGCTTCGCAGCTGGGGGCGGGCAGCGCCTCCGGGATGCGCTTCGAGACCGACTCCGGAATCGCATCGGCGCGCATATCGAAAGGCCAGCCCGAAGTGGACCTGTGGCCGGTGACGGATGTCCGCCCGACGGCGGATATCGCCGCGGAGGCTGGTGAGCGGCGCATTGGCTACGCGATCGTGGGCAATCCGCACGTCGTGATTCTACGGGACGAGCTGGACACGCTGGAGATCGTGCGCCGCGGCCGCGCCATCAGAATGCACGAGTATGTGCGGGCCGGCGGCGGCGCGAACGCGAACTTCGTCGCGCGCCGAGTTGATGGCGGATTCGACATCCGCACGTACGAACGAGGCGTGGAGGCCGAGACGCTGGCGTGTGGGACCGGATCTGTGTCGACGGCGATCCTGCTGGCCGAGTGGCAACAAGCGGGCTTGGAGACGACGCTCAGGACCAGGTCGGGCCGAGCGCTGACGATCAAGTTGAGCCGGCAGGGCAGCGCCTGGCTGCCGTCGCTGCGCGGCGAGGGCCGAGTGGTCTTTCGAGGCCTACTGCCGGTTGACTGACGCAATACTGTCGCGAGAGGCCTTTCGCGACAGTTTGACGACAGTCATGAGTCTCCATCGTCGTTAATAGCGCGTAGGGCATCCCAACTGTCCTGGCGGACTACCGTCGGTTTACCCACCGCGCTTGGCTCGAGGAGCTGGCGACAGCGACGAAGCGAGGCACAGGGAACTCGGCCCTCAAGGGATTTCCACAGTTTCCCACGATGCGAGTTTACATAACATATCTTATACGCATCTAGTAGGAGTGCGAGATGAATCGGCCGTATCCGCTCTTTTCCGTTGTTTTCGCTCTTTTCTGTTCGAACATGAGCGTAGAAGTCTGCGTTGGGGTTAAGAAACTCGGGGCTGGGCTTCTACGCCAAACAGAGATGCG
>DASYXE010000214.1:0-3185 GCA_035935375.1 Gemmatimonadaceae bacterium
CTGGCGTGCACCGAGTCCTGGCCCGATTGGGAGATGTTGCCGAACACCGCCAACCCGGCGCCGGTCTTGCGGCCTAACGAAACCGCCGAGCGGCGGTCGGCGCGGCCGGACCAGAGGCGGATCACGATGGAGGGCGCGACCGTCTTCAACGGACCAGCACCGTCTAGGTTGCGCGACAACACGTCCACCATCCCCTCGTGCCAGAGCGACAGGCCGTCGTCGAGCACGTCGAACGGCGCGACGGCCACGACGTCGGGGTCGACGCGCGCCAGGTGGTGCGTCCGCCAGTACCAGGTGATCGCGCTGCCTAACGCAACGATGAGGCCCGCGGCGATGCCCAGCACCACCGGCGTGAGGGCGCGCGGCCGGCGCGGCAACGGCCCCGCGCCGGCCACCACCGCGTCGCGGAACGCGCCGGCCGTCGAGAATCGCGCCGCCGGATCCTTGGCCAGCGCCTTCGAAATCGCTCGCGCGAGGCTCTCGGGCACGTCCGGGCGTACCGCGTGCAAGTCGGGCGGGGCGTCGCGAAGATGCGCGGCCAATACCGCCTGCGCCGTCGGCCCGCTGAACGGCGGCACGCCTGCCAGCATCTCGTACGCCACCACGGCGAGTGCGTAGACGTCGGCGCGCGCGTCGACGTGCGATTCGCCGGACACCTGCTCGGGCGCCATGTAGCCCGGCGTCCCGATGCCCATGCCGGTCCCCGTTAGGCGAGCGGCGCCCTGCGCCGTGACGATCGCACGCGCCACACCGAAGTCGGTGAGCGCCGCATGGTCACCCTCGAGTAAGATGTTCTCGGGCTTCACGTCGCGGTGCACCACGCCGCGGAGATGCGCGTAGTCGAGCGCGTCCGCGATTTCCTGGACGATGCGCACCGCGTCCGCAACCGGCAGCAGTCGCTCGCGCGCGAGCCGATGCCGCAGCGATTCGCCTTCGGCGTACGGCATCACGTAGTACAGGAGATCGTCACGCGCGCCGGCCGTCAGCACCGGCAGGATGTGCGGATGCCGCAGGTGCGCCGCCAACTCGATCTCTTGCTTGAACCGCGCCGCGCTCACCGCGCTCGCCTGCTCCGGCGGCAGCAGCTTCACCACCACGCGCCGCTTCAGCGACGCCTCGGTGGCGAGAAAAACCCGGCTCATACCGCCGCCACCGAGCTCTCGCTCTATGACGAACGCGTCACCGAGGGCCTGTTGCAGTTGGGCCTGTGATGAATCCACGGACGCGACGGAACATGTGGAGGACGCGTCAATATGACGCGCACGCCCGACGACTGAAAGACCAGTGAATGACTCGTGATGCGGACCTTCCTCGCGGGCTCGAGCTCAGCGCATCGCGTGTGCCACCCATTCGCCCACATAGTATCCCGCGACGGCAACGCCGAGTCCGACGACAAACATGTCGAGTCCGGATCGCAACACGCTGCGTCCCGTAAATACCGAGCGGGCTGCGCCAACGAGGAAGTGCGACAACATCGCGATCACGAACGACGCGATCATCGCATCGACTCCCCGCAGGATGAGAAACGGGAACACCGGAATGAACGCGCCCACAGCCGTCGCGAGACCTGTTACCCATCCTTCGCGCAGCGGAGATGCAGCCTGCTCACCGATTTTGAGCTCCTCCTGCACTTGCTCCTCGAGCATGCGCTTGGGGTCGCTCATGACCGTGTTCGCCAGTTCCTGCGCCGCCGTCCGCTCCATACCCTTCGCTTCGTACATGAGCGCAAGCTCGTCGCGTTCTACTTCCGGCATGAGCTCGACTTCGGTGCGCTCCATGGCGATTTCGTGCTCGTACACCTCCTGTTCGCTCTTCGCGGCCAGGTATCCGCTCGCACCCATCGACAGCGCGTCGGCGATGAGTCCGGCGATGCCGGCGAGCACCACCGTCTCGTGCGCCTGCCGGGCCGTCGCACCGATCATTCCGGCGACGAGTCCAAAGTTGGCGGTGAGCCCGTCGTTGAATCCGTAGACGACGTTCCGGAGAAAGCCGCCCGACTCGGCGCGATGCCACGGTTCGCCCGCTCGCCCTGCCATTTCGCCCAGCGTGCTCGCGTGCTCGGCGGACTCGCGCGCGAGGAGTAGGGCTTCGCCTTTGCCTGCTCCGCCCGTGGGAAGCGAGCGGTGCATCGACAGGTAGCCGCGCACCTCGCGTCCCTCTTCGGCCAGCAGCATGGGCAGCAGAAAGCGCGGACCGAACGTGCGGCCCAACATCGCGAGAAGTCGCGCACGCGCGGACGGTACGAACGGCTTGGGCGCGCGTCCGGCCCGAGTCAGCAGATCCGACCAGATCGTGACGTGCCGGTCCTCGACGGCCGCGAGGCGGCGATAGAGGTCCTGCTTGGTGGGGTCGTGCTCGGCGCCGGCGAGAGCGCGATAGAGAAAGGCCGCGTCCGCTTCGTCCTGCCAGTGATGCTCGAAGGCGTCCAGGTCTTTGGCCTGCGGGGCGCCCGCCGGCGGCGTTGAGGGGCTGGGAGGCGTCGGGCCGACGGCGGTAGACATGGCTCGAAATATCGCAACGGCCGGTGCCCGATGGAATGCGTGCGGCAACCGTTCCGGCGGCAGTGGTGACTCATCCGGTGCAGGTCCCCATCTACCGGCACCAGGAGCGTTTTCAGTATGCGTCCAACCCATCTCGTACTCGGCGCCGCAATGGTGCTGGGCAGCGTCGCGCCGATCGCCGCTCAGGATCGGACGTCCGGTGCGTCCACCGTCGTCAGCGTGCTCAACAACGACATGGAAGACCGGGCTGCGTTAGGCGTAAGCACGGGCGCCAGCGGCAAGCGCGACACGCTCGGCCTGTTGATCGAGAGCGTCACGCCCAACAGCCCGGCGGACAAGGCCGGCTTGCTCGAGGGCTACCGCATCGCGTCGATCAACGGCGAGAACCTCAAGCTCTCGGCCGGCGACGCTGGCGAACCCGACATGGACGGCATCATGACGCGCCGTCTGAGTCGTGAGTTAGGCAAGGTGAAGGCGGGCGACGACGTGACGCTCCAGGTGTACGCCGACGGCGCGTACAAGACGGTGAAAGTGAAGACGGTGGCGTTGGAGGACATTGCCGTGCGTCCGATGCGTATGTCGGCCGACGACTACGATGACCGGCCCGCGCTCGGGTTGAGCCTCGACGGCGGCGGGAGCAAGCGGGACACGCTGGGGTTGCTCGTGACGGCGGTCGAGAACGAT
>DASYXE010000215.1:0-2845 GCA_035935375.1 Gemmatimonadaceae bacterium
TGATGCGATGACGCGATGAATGTCGCGCCGGCGACGAAGGCCACTGTCGAGTCTGACAGTGGCCTTCTTGTTTTCCGGCACCGGGTCGTAAAGAGGCCGTAGAGATGACGCCGAGTATCGTGGTCGTGGGCACGGAGCGCCGGCGGCAGATCGACATAACCGTGCGCGGCGAGCCGCGCGTGCGGCGCGCCGGTAGGCGGTAGGATGCGCGCGGTAAAGTCGTCGTCACCCCTTGACGCCGTTCACTCGCGGCGTACCGTAGTTAACCTGATAATCGACATTCATCAGGTTAACGCCTTTTCTTTCAGGTCGGCCCATGGCGCTGCCGGGTTGGCTCGAAACAACCATGGCGCTGGCGACGCTATCGGCCGGCATCGGTGCTGCGCCGACACATGCCCAACGACCCGCTGACGCACCCACGAGCGTCGCTGGCATTCGGATCACGCTCGGCCACGCCATGGTCCCGCTCGACGGACCGTGGCGGTTTCATACCGGCGACGATCCGCGCTGGGCAGATCCGACCTTCGACGACACGTCGTGGGAGTCCGTTGATCTGACGCCCGCGGCGGGCGCCCACGACCCCGATGTCGGCCTCGCGGGGTACGTGCGAGGGTGGGGCGCGAGGGGCCACCGCGGGTACTCGGGCTACGCCTGGTATCGCATGCAGGTATTGGTCGACGGCAGTCGAGGTGCGCCGCTGGCACTCGCCGGTCCGCTCGAGGTCGACGAGGCCTATCAGGTGTACGTCAACGGCCGCCTGCTCGGAGGCTGCGGCCGGTTCGACAGCGCCACGCCCCACGTGTACAACACGCGACCCACGATCTTCCCCTTGCCCGCGGCGTTGCGCGCGACGCCCTCGGCGCCTAACGCAGAAGTCGTCATCGCGGTGCGCGTCTGGGCCGGACCGGAATACATGCGGGAGCTCCCCGATGGCGGCGGCATCCGGATCGCGCCGATGCTCGGCGAGCTCGGGGCGATCGGCGCGCAATACAAGATCGAGTGGCTCGCCAAGGTCCTCGGTTACGTGGTCGAAGTCGTCGAGGCCGCGGCCTTCGTGCTGCTCGCCCTGCTGGCGTTAGGCGTAGCGATGTTCGACCCGTCGAAACGCGCGTACCTGTGGCTTGCCGTGGCACTCGTGCTCACGGCCATCGCGCGCGCGAATCAAGCCGTCTTCTATTGGACGACGTGGGAGAGCGCCCATACCGCGATTCTCGTCCGGTTCGTGTACGTCGACCCGCTCGCCCTCTGCGCCTGGGCGATGGCCTGGCGCGGCTGGTTCCGGCTCGAACGGCCGGCATGGCTTCCCGCGGCGATCGCCTGCCTAACGGGGCTGTACATCGTGGCCGACTTCGTCGCCGCCGCCGGCCTCGGACCGGCGAGCCACGCGGCGCTAGCGCTCACGACGCCGATCCGTCTGCTGTTCGTGCTGGTCATGGCCGTCATCGTATACGGAAGCCTCACGCGCGCCATGCCCCGGGACTGGCTCGCCGTTGCCGCCATGCTGCTCGTATCGACCGGATTGTACGCGCAGGAAGTGAGCGCGCTGCGGATTCCGGGGATCTGGTTCCCCTTCGGCGTCGGGGTGTCGCGCACCCAATACGCGTATGCGGCATTCGCCGTCGTCGCATGTGTGATGCTGTTTCGCCGCCTGGCGGGTTTTGCTCGCGCCGAACGGCTCGGTGGCGTTAGCATTCCGCTGCATGCGGCCTTCGACTGACGACTTTCAGTTCATCGCCGGCAACCTGGCGCTCGACTTCGTCAACACCGTTGGCGACAGGTTGGGCGAAGCACGCGAGTATTTCTCGAGCTCCACGGAGCTCACGCGATGGGCCCGGCTCGCAGGGATCCTGGCGCCGCGCGCCCGGTTATCGCTCACGCCACGCCGACTCGCGGCGGTCCGTGCGGCGCGCGAAGATCTGTATCGGCTGTTCCAGCCAGTGGCCCTGGGATCGAGGCCCACGCCCGGTTCACTATCGGCGCTCAATGCCAGGTTGCGGACCACCGCAAACGCGAGGCGCCTGCGCCTTCGGCGCGGCGTCGTGCGCTGGGAGTGGATCCCGTCGGCGCACGACGCGCACGGCGTCCTCGCTCAGGTATACGCGAGCGCCGCCGAGTTATTGGTGTCGGGCCGGGTGGCGGCCGTTAGGCAGTGCGCGGGCACCGGCTGCGGATGGTTGTTCGTCGACCGGTCGCCCGCCGGCCATCGCCGGTGGTGCAGCATGGGGGATTGCGGCAATCGGGCGAAAGCTCGGCGACACCTGGCCGCGGTGCGGCGCGCGGCGCATCGGCGCTGACGCGGCGCACGCCTGTCACCGCGCACGATGTCCTTCCAACGTGATGTGGACCACGGACTCGGTTGTGGCGAGCGCGTACCGGGCCGTCATGGTGCCGACAAGCTGCCCATCACGCAAGCGCGATACACTGTGAACGGTGACCATCGCACCCGTACGTGCCGTGCTGGCGTACGGTCCGGCATCCACGATGACGCTGTCGGCGTCTACCCGTACGTGCACGGCAATCGGCTTCGCGTGATTCGGATACATGATCGACCAGCCGGCGGTATCCGCGGTCGCCGTCATCGTGTACGTCACCAACACGGAGTCGTTCGCTGCGTTGGTCGCGGTCATCGTCCACGTTCCGGCGAGGTCGGCAAGACGGAGCTGACGCCCGGTCGATGCGGGCGCTGGAGTCCGTGCATCAGCGGCGGCGGTCGTATCCGGCGTCGCGGCAGCGCCGCCCGGTTTGGTGCAGCCGCCGAGGGCGAGTGCGCACAGCGTTAGGCATATCCAGCGCATGGCGGGCTCCGGTAGGCGAGGGGCGCATCGATCGGTGCGGCGGGTCGGCT
>DASYXE010000216.1:0-5766 GCA_035935375.1 Gemmatimonadaceae bacterium
GCGACGAGGCCCTCGGCTACCGTTAGGCCGTAGAGGAAGCCGGAGCAGGCGGCGCCGATGTCGAAGGCCACCGCGCGGTCGGCGTCGAGCTCCGCCTGGAGGTCGACGGCGGTCGCCGGCAGCAGGCGATCGGGCGTCGCGGTGCTGAGCACGATCGTGTCGAGGTCGCCGGCGGTGACGCCGGCGCGCTGCATCGCGATGCGCGACGCGTTGGCCGCCATGCTCGCCGTGGTGTCGTTCGGCCCGGCGATGTGGCGCTCGCAGATGCCGGTGCGCTCGACGATCCATTCGTGGCTCGTCTCGAGGCCCATCGCCGCGAACTCCTGGTTGCGCAGAATGCGCTCGGGCGCGTAGTGCCCGATGCCCGCGAGCTCGACCAGGGGGCGCGTCATGACTGCGGGACCGCGTTGGCGTCCAAGCGGCGGCCGATGTGCTCGACCATGCGCCGGTCGACGGCGCGGAGCGCGACGCCGATGGCGTTCTTGATGGCCCGCGGCGACGAGCTGCCGTGCGAGATGATGCTCACGCCCTTCACGCCTAACAATGGCGCGCCGCCGTAGTCCGAGTAGTCGAAGCCCTTGAAGATCTTGGCGAGGACGTCCTTCGGGACGCCGCCTTTGGTCATCATCGACATGATCATGCCGGGCACCGACTCGTAAAACTTGAGGACCACGTTGCCGACGAAGCCGTCGCAGACCACGACATCGATGGCGCCGCGCTCGCTGCCGCCGGTGAGAATGTCCCGGCCTTCGACGTTCCCGGCAAAGTTGAGGTCGGACGCCTCGAGCATCTTGTGCGCGTCTTTCACCGCGGCGTTGCCCTTCTCGGGCTCTTCGCCAATGCTGAGCAGCCCCACCGCGGGATTGGCGCGGTCGAGGATGTCTTCGGCGTAGACCGCGCCTAACCGGGCGAACTGGACCAGCTCTTCGGCCGAGCAGTCGACGTTGGCGCCGGCATCGAGCACTACCACGGGATTGCGCTGCGTGGGAAACGTGGTCGCGATGGCCGGTCGCGTTAGGCCGGCGTGCAGCTTGAGCAGGAATACCGACGCCGCCATCTGCGCGCCCGTGTTGCCGGCCGAGACGAAGGCGTCGGCCTGACCCGTGGCGTGGAGCTTGAGACCGACGGCCATCGAGCTGTTGGGTTTGGACCGGATGGCCGCGGTGGGCTTCTCCGACATCTCGATCACGTCAGGGGCGTCGACGACGCTCAGGCGTGCGCGGATGCCGGCCGGCAACCCGGTGGCGGCGCGGAGCTGTTTGTCCAGCTCCGCGCTTACTTCGTCCGTGCGCCCAACGAGCTGCACGGTGTGCGCGGGGTCGAGCTCGGCCAGCGCGAGGAGCGCGCCGGCGATGGGCACTTCGGGCGCGCGATCGCCGCCCATCGCATCCAACGCGATGCGTGCCAACGCTATGCTTCCCTGGCTTCGACCCGCTGCTCGCCGGCGTAGTAGCCGCACTCGGGACAAACATGGTGCGGGCGCTTCATGCTCTGGCAGCGCGGGCACGCCTGGAGCGCGATGGGCGCAGCGGCTTTGTGCGTGTTACGCGCGCGCTTCTTCCGCTTGGACGTGCGTCGCTTGGGGACGGCCATGGGAGGTCAACCGAAAGTGTGAAAGGTGGAGCTCAGTGCGATACTCGGCGGGCGGCAGTCAGGCCAGCCCAACGCGAGTCGGTTTCGGGCGGACACGAGCACGGTCCGGCGTTGAGATCGGCGCCGCACCGTGCGCACAGACCGCGACAATCCTCTCGGCACAGCACGTACTCGGGCGCAGCGAGCAACCACTGCTCGCGAACGACGGGGCGGAGGTCGATGTTCTGTGCATGGGCTGGAATGCGATACGCATCCGGATCGTCGGCTACTTCGTCGCCGGGCTCGACAAACAGGACGTGCACGTCGTCGGAGACCGGGGTGGAGACGTCCTGGAGGCAGCGACGGCACGCGACGGCCGCGGTGGCTGCGATGTGACCGCTCCAGTAGTAGCGTCCGGTTCCCGCTCGCGAAAGCCGGCCGGTGGCGTGGACTGGAGTCGCGGGTAGCGGATCACCGTCGGTCCAGACGGGGTCATCGAGTTCCAAGTCGCCGTCCACCCGGACCGCTTGGCGCTCCACTTCGCGAATGTCGTAGCACAGCATAACCCATGAATGTACTTAGAGATGAGACGCGGAGCAAGGCAGTGGAGTGCTCCGGTTCTGGGGAATGGGGAAGCGATCGCTGGCGCTCGGTTGGGGAAGCGCTGCGCTTGGGGAAGCGGCGGCGCCGCCGCCTGAGGGAGAGGAAGGACATCAGTTGTCTCTGGGTGGAGCGTGCCGGTTCGCCCGGGCTCGCGCATGGCCGCTCCCGTGGTGCAGACCATTGATGATGTTCCACTCCCCACGGCGGCGTCGCCGCCGCTTCCCCAAGCGCAGCGCTTCCCCACGCGAGCGCCAGCGAGCGCTTCCCTATTCCCTCGCCCGCCTACCGTTAGGCACCGCCCCGACACCTAAATCCGATCCGCCTCCGCGAAAAAGAACGCGGCCTCGCGCTCGGCGTTCTCATCCGAGTCGGAGGCGTGGATGGCGTTCCGCTCCTTGGATTCCGCGTAGAGCTTGCGCACCGTTCCAGCGGCCGCCTCGGCCGGATCCGTGGCGCCGATCACTGACCGCAGCGTCGCGACCGCGTCGGCGCGCTCGAGCACCATCGGCATGCACGTGCTCGACGTCATGAACCGTGTGAGCGGCGCGAAGAACGGGCGCTCGCGGTGCACCGCGTAGAAAGCCTCCGCTTGCGCCTGCGTCAAATGGAGGACTCGCGCCGCGCGAATCCGGAATCCTGCACCCTCCAGGTGCGCGATGATCTTGCCGGTTTTGCCCGCGCCGAAGGCGTCGGGCTTGATGATGGTCAGCGTCCGCGTGCCAGCCATGGCGTTACGATCCTATGAGTTTGCGAACGATGTCGCCGCGGGTGAGAAAGCCGACCAGGCGGCCATCCCGCACCACGGGTACGCGTTCGACGTCTTTGTTCGACATCACCGAGGCGACCTCGGCTAACGGTTGATCGGGCGACACGCACAAGACCTGGCGCGTCATGACGTCGCGCACGGTGCGTCGCGTGTTGTCGGCGCCGTGCCGCGACGGCTCGCCGTGACCGCCGCGCGCGACGCCCAAAAATGCGGCGCTGTTGAGCATGTGCCGCATGAGCTCCCGCTCGCTCAACATGCCCACCAGCATTCCATCCGCATCCACCACCGGCAGGCCGCCGACGCCCGCCCGCACCATGTCGCGCGCGGCGTCGCGCAGCACCGCCTCGGGCCGTGTGGTGTGCGGCCGGATGGTCATCACGTCGCGCACCGCGAGGTGCGGCGCGATCTCGATCTCGCCTAACGCAGGAAGCGCGACGATGTCGGCCGGCGCCGCCGCGGACAACCACGCTTCCACGACGTCCGGCCGCGACAACAACCGCGAGAATGCGCCCAACACTTGCAAATACCGGCCGGCCTGGCGCGGCGGCGCCACGATGAGCACGATGAGCCGTGCCTGCTGTGACTCCGCATCGTGCTCGTCGCGCGGAATCGGCGCGGCCGCCACGCCGACGGCCACCACGAGCTCCATCACCGCGTCGGACCGACAATGGGTGAGAAACGCGCGGTCGCCGAGCATCACGATGTCTTCGCCACGGCCTTCCTCGAGGCGCGCGCGCAGCTTGTCCGGATCGTCGACCCCACCGGTGGCCGCGACGCGCTCGATGAGCACCGACGCCGCCGACGCGAGCGTGGTGGCCTCGAGCGGCGTCACGACGCGCTCGGCGCGGACGAGATCGGAGAGCTTCACAACCGCTCTTTGAGCAGCGGAACGAAGTCCACCGGGCGTTGGGCGATGCCGATGCCCGCCGCCTTGAACGCATCGATCTTCTCCGCCGCCGTGCCGGCCGAGCCGGAAATGATGGCGCCGGCGTGGCCCATGCGGCGGCCCGGAGGTGCGGTCTGTCCGGCGATGAATCCAACCACCGGCTTCGACATGTGCTCGCGCACGAACTCCGCGGCCAGCTGTTCATCCGTGCCGCCGATCTCGCCCATCATGGCGACGGCTTTCGTGTCGGGATCGGCCTCGAACGCCTTCAGGCAGTCGATGAAGTTGGTGCCGTTGATCGGATCGCCGCCGATGCCGACGCAGGTCGTCTGTCCGATGCCCGCGCGTGTGAGCTGATAGACGACCTCGTACGTGAGCGTCCCCGAGCGACTGACGACGCCGACGCTGCCCGGCGTGCAGATGCGCCCCGGGATGATGCCGACCTTGCTCACACCGGGCGTGATGAGTCCCGGACAGTTAGGCCCAATGAGGCGCGCGTCGTGGTCCCGCACGTATGGGTACACGCGCGTCATGTCGAGGACGGGCACGCCCTCGGTGATGCAGACGACGAGCGCGATGCCCGCGTCGGCGGCTTCCATCATCGCGTCCGCGGCGAACGGCGGCGGCACGTAGATCACGGAGGTGTTCGCGCCCGTCGCGGCGACCGCGTCGGCGACCGTATCGAACACGGGCACCTTGTCCTCGAATTTCTGCCCGCCTTTGCCCGGCGTCACGCCCGCGACGACACAGGTGCCGTAGTCGAGCATCTGCTTGGCATGGAAGGATCCGTCGCGGCCGGTGATGCCCTGCACCACCAACTTCGTGTTTCGATCGATGAAGATGCTCACGCCGCTTTCCCTCCCGTCGCCAACCGCACGGCCTTCTGCACGGCTTCGTCCATGTCGGTCATGGCACTGAAGCCGTGCTGCTGCAGGATCTGCACGGCAATCTCCTCGTTCGTGCCCGTTAGGCGTATGACCATGGGCACGTCGAGCGGCGCATCGCGCGTCGCGGCGACGATGCCGTTGGCGACGTCGTCCGTGCGCGTGATGCCGCCGAAAATGTTGAACAGAATCGCCTTCACGTTCGGGTCGCGGGTGATGATCTTGAGCGCGTTGATGACTTTCTCGGGATTCGACGAGCCGCCGATGTCGAGAAAGTTGGCTGGTTCGCCGCCGTAGTATTTGACGAGGTCCATCGTCGCCATGGCGAGGCCGGCGCCGTTCACCACGCACCCCACGTTGCCATCCAGCTTGATGAACGTGAGGTTCGCACGGCGCGCCGCGAGCTCGCTCGGATTCTCCGCGGTTTCGTCGCGCAGCGCCGCGATGTCGGGGCGGCGATCGAGCTCGTTGTCGTCGATCACCATCTTCGCATCGAGCGCGAGCAAATCGCCGCCCGTGGTCACGACTAACGGATTGATCTCGGCGAGCGATCCGCCGCTGCCGACGAACGCCTGCCACAACTGGCGCATGATCTTGGCGGCTTCACGCGCGAGCTTCGGATTCTGGTAGAGGAAGAAGCCGAGTCGCGTGGCCTCGAACGGCAACAGGCCGTACCGCGGATCCACCGGGAGGCGCATGATCTTGTCGGGCATCGTCGCCGCGACTTCCTCGATATCGATGCCGCCCGCGGGGCTCACCATGAACACCGCGCGCTTCGATCCGCGATCGACGATGACGCCGGCGTACGCTTCGCTCGCGATGTCGGCGGCGGGTGTGACCAGCACCTTGGGCACCGTGAGCCCTTTGATCTGCATGCCGATGATGTGTTGCGCGGCGTTGCGGGCGTCGGCGGGAGTGTCCGCGAGCTTGACGCCGCCCGCTTTCCCGCGGCCGCCGGCGTGCACCTGCGCCTTCACGACGACGCCGGTGCCGTACGCGCGCGCGATCCGCTCCGCCTCATCGGGTGTGGTTGCCACATCGCCGGGCGGAACCGG
>DASYXE010000217.1:0-3489 GCA_035935375.1 Gemmatimonadaceae bacterium
GTCCGCCCAATTTCGACGAGTGGGACGCGAAGGGCCTGGCCGGGGAGCTCGCATCGGCGTCATATCCAGCGGCCGAGATCGCGCTCGAGTCCGACGCCGACTCGAACGCGCTCTGGTCTATCATTGTGGATGGGAGTCGCCGCGGTGCTGTGCGTCGCGTCCAACTCGATGCACCGGTGTGGGCGGCCCCGGCGTATGGAGTGGAGCTCACCTTGCTCACGGTTCCGTCCGGTTTCGTCGCAGAGCCTGGGGCGGCGCGCTATGACGCGACGCCTGAGACGAAGCCGCACCACGCGCAGTATCTCGCGCTGCCGGACACCCCGGCGGCGGAATTCGATTTGGCGCTCATCGTGCCGAATGACATGCCGGCGGCGCGAGTCGAAGAGGTGATTCGCTCCACGAGCGGCGAGCTGCTCGAGCAGGTCACCCTCTTCGACGAGTATCGTGGCGATGCGGTGCCCAACGGATTCCGCAGTCTCGCGTGGCGATTGACGTTCCGCCATCCGGAGCGCACTCTACGTGACAAGGAGGTAGCAGGTCGTCGCGACAAGCTCCTGCGTACCCTCGAAGGAGAACTCGGTGTCCGACAACGATCGTCCTGATCTCGCCGCGTTTCACGAGCTGGAACAGCTCATCCACGCGCTGGCCGAAGAAATGGCGTCGTGGCGACGGCGGGCGCACGAAGCGGAGTCGCGCTTGCGAACGCTCAGCAATGGATCGGGCGGCGGCAAGGGAAGCGGCCGGTCGGAAGCAGAACGCGAAAACGAAGAGCTGAGGCGGCGGCTCGATAGCGCGCAGCAGCGCACCAAACAACTCCTGGACCGTCTGCGGTTCCTCAGGCAGCAACACGAACTCGGAGCAGACCGATGAGCGTCGCCCACAAGTCGACCGTGAAAGTCACGATCCTGGGCGAGGAGTACGCGATTCGCAGCGACGAGACGCCGGAGCACACGCGCGCCGTGGCCGAGCACGTCGACGCGACCATTCGCGCGCTCATGAACGCCG
This sequence comes from Gemmatimonadaceae bacterium, assembly GCA_035935375.1. GTDB lineage: Bacteria > Gemmatimonadota > Gemmatimonadetes > Gemmatimonadales > Gemmatimonadaceae > JADGGM01. Next base: position 1,006 of record DASYXE010000217.1, read on the forward strand.
GTGTCGTCGTCGAATCGCAGAAGGCCGCCATACTTGCCGCCATGCAGATCACGTCCGAGTTGTTCAAGTCGCGCCAGGGCCCCGAGGAGCTCGCCGAGCGGATGCGAAACATCTCTGCGGAGGTGCGTCGTATGCTTCCGCCCCAGAAGAGATAAAGGCGGACAAGGCGCGGACACAGCGGGACAAGACCGGAGACCGCACCCTAAGGCCAGGTCCGGCCGTGTCCGCGCTCTGTCCGCCTTTACCACTTGCTCCAGTGCACCTGGGGCGCGTAGTTTGTGTGAGTCCTCAAGGGTTTTCTCCTAGTCGCATGTGCCGGTTGCAGTTAGCGTTGCCCGCCTCGCACCCCACGTCGGTGCTGGGCCGACAGCCGCTACGCCATTGGCCGCGACGACCCGGGGCGTTTCCACGATCGCGTGACGCGTGCGTCGCGTTGGAGCATAGATCCAATGAGCGTAACCGCGCTGTATGCCGCGTTTGGCGTAGTGCTCATCCTCGCCGTCGCGGTTTTTTTTGTACTCGGACGTGTGGCGGGACGCGCAGCAGAGCGGCGCGGGTTAGCAGCATCCAAATCGACGGCTGAAGAGACGGCAGCGCGCATCACCGATGAAGCGCGCCGTGAAGCCGACACCCTGAGAAAATCCGCGATCGTCGCCGGCAAGGAAGAGACGATCAAATTGCGCGAGGCTTGGGAGATCGACGCCAGCAAGCGCCGCGAGGAGCTCGAGCGCGCCGAGCGGCGCATGCAGGAGCGCGAGACCGGCCTCGATCGCAAGTACGACATCCTCGACCAACGCGACAAAGAGCTCGGCCGCCGCGGCAGCGATCTCGGGCGGCGAGAGAAGGTCGTCACCGACCGTGAAGGCGAGCTCGACAAGCTCGTCGCCGACGAGCGACGACGGCTCGAGCAGCTTGCCGGCATGTCCGCGCGCGATGCGAAAGCGGAACTGATGAGCCGTCTCGCCGAGGAAGCACAGGCCGAGGCGGCAAATACTGTCCGGGAGATTCGCGAGTCCGCGCGACGAAACGCCGAGCGCGAAGCGAAGAAAATCGTGGCGCTCGCCGTGCAGCGCATCGCGGCCGAGCACACCTCCGAGATCAGCGTGTCGTCGGTGTCGTTGCCTAACGACGAAATGAAAGGCCGCATCATCGGCCGCGAGGGCCGCAACATCCGCGCGTTCGAGCTCGCAACGGGCGTCGACGTGATCATCGACGACACGCCGGACACCGTCGTGGTGTCGTGCTTCGATCCGGTGCGACGCGAGGTGGCGCGACTCGCGTTGCAGAAGCTGGTGGCCGACGGGCGAATCCATCCCGGCCGCATCGAAGAGCTGGTGGCCAAGTCGCGCAAGGAAGTCGAAGCGGCCATCCAGGAAATGGGCGAGCAGGCGGCGTACGAAGTCGGCGCGCACGGACTGCACGCCGAGCTCGTGAAGCTCGTCGGGCGGATGCACTATCGCACGAGTTACGGACAGAACATCCTGCAACATTCCAAGGAAGTGGCGCACCTGGCCGGCATCATGGCCGCCGAGCTCGGTCTCGACGTCACGATGGCCAAGCGCGGCGCGCTGCTGCACGATGTGGGCAAAGTGCTGACCCACGAGCACGAAGGCACGCACGTGCAACTTGGCGTCGAGGTCGCGACCAAGTACGGCGAGCACCCGCTCGTCGTGAACTGCATTGCGGCACACCATGATGACGTGCCGCACGAGAGCGAAGTGTCGGTGCTCGTGCAGGCGGCGGACGCGATCTCGGGCTCGCGTCCCGGCGCGCGACGCGAAGCGTTCGAGACCTACGTGAAGCGGCTCGAAGGGTTGGAACGAATCGCCGCGAGCTACACCGGCGTCGACAAAGTCTTCGCGATCCAGGCGGGGCGCGAGATTCGCGTGATCGTGAATCCCGACGACGTGGACGACACGCGCATGACCTCGTTGAGCGAGGAAATCGCGCGTCGCATCGAGGGGGAATTGCAATATCCGGGGCAGATCAAAGTGGTCGTGATTCGCGAACAGCGGGCGGTGGACTTTGCCCGCTGAGCTGATCGATGGCGTCGCGATCGCACGCCGGATCCGCGACGAAGTGGCCTGCGATGTCCAACGGCTCGCCCAACGCGGGGTCGTGCCCGGCCTGACGGTCGTGCTGGTGGGCGACGATCTGGCGAGCGCGGTTTACGTGCGCAGCAAGGGCAGGGCGACCGAAGAAGCCGGGATGCACAGCGTCACCATTCGGTTACCTGCGGACACCACGCAGGCCGACCTCCTCGCGCACGTGGATGCGCTCAACGCCGACCCATCGGTGCACGGCATCCTCGTGCAGATGCCCCTGCCCAGGCAGATCGACGCCGACGCGATCGTGCGGCGTATCCGCCCCGACAAGGATGTGGATGGGTTTCATCCGGTGAACGTGGGGAAGAACCTGATCGGCGAGCGTGATGGGTTCGTGCCGTGCACGCCGGCCGGCGTGCAGGAGCTGCTGGTGCGCAGC
>DASYXE010000218.1:0-3510 GCA_035935375.1 Gemmatimonadaceae bacterium
GTGTACTGGGAGATCGCGGCCAAGACCGCGGCACCGGTGGAGCGGCGAGAGTCGGGCGCGTCGCGCGCGGTCCACGTCACGCTCGTCTCGATCGGCCAACTGATGGTGTTCCTGGGAATCCCAGGGCTGCGCGAGCGATTCCTTCCGGTATCGATGCTGCTGGCGTGGACCGCGTTTGCCATCCAGCTGCTGTTCATGGCGCTGGGGATCTGGTTGCGCCGCATTCTCGGTCGCAACTGGAGCGGCGCCATCGCGGCTACGGAAGGACAGGAGCTGGTGCGCGCCGGCCCGTATCGATGGCTCCGCCACCCCATCTACACGGCGCTGTTAGGCATGTACGCGTGCACGGCGCTCATCTCGGGCGAGGTGCATGCGCTCGTCGGGTTGGCGCTGCTGCTCGCGGCCTACTGGCGCAAGGTGCGGCTCGAAGAGCACCACCTGGCGTCGCACTTCGGACCGTCGTATCGCGAATACCGTGACGCGACGTGGGGCGCGGTTCCCGGATTGTTCTAGGCGGCGGGGGTCTTGACCACGACGCTGGCCCGCTGCATTGTGTCCTCCGGCGGCGATCCACGCCCAACCTCTCGAGACTCCGCCCCAGCCGGGGTCCTGTGCGAGGCAAAGGGGGGCACACTCCCGGATGCGTCTGGTCATCCTTTGCGTCACCACGAGCGCTGCTGGGGAGAGGCCCGTGGTGTACTCAAAGGGGTCGTGACCATGCCCAGCAATAAGGATCTCAAGCGCCTCGTTCGCGCTCGCATGCGCAAGACGGGTGAAGCGTACACCGCCGCCCGCGCGCTCATCGTCAAGAAAACGCCGCGTCGTTCTCCTAACGCAACACCGGTCGCGCGTCCCGCCGCCGCGGCCGAAGATTTCGCATCGCTCGCCGGCATGAGCGACGCGGCGGTAAAGGACCATACCGGCTGCACGTGGGACCGTTGGGTTCGTGCGCTCGACCACCACGGCGCGGCCGCGATGCCGCACCGCGCGATCGTCACGCTGGTGAGCACGAAGTACAAGGTGCCGGATTGGTGGTCGCAGATGGTCACCGTCGGCTACGAGCGGATCAAAGGGTTGCGCGCACGTGGCCAACGCCGAGACGGCACGTACGAGGCAACCAAATCGCGCACGTTCGCGGTCCCGGTGGCGACGTTGTTCGATGCGTGGGCCGACGCGCGCCGACGGAAGGCATGGTTGGACGAGCGCGTGACCATCCGCACCGCGACCGCGCCCAGGTCGATGCGGATCGGCTGGAGCGATGGCAGCATCATCGCGGTCGGGTTCTACGCGAAGGGCACGTCGAAGAGCTCGGTGGCCGTGCAGCACGCGAAGCTGCGGGACCGTGAGACGGCGGAGCGCCTCAAGCAATACTGGACGGACCGCCTGAACGCGTTGGGCGACTCGCTGGCCACCACATAGGAGCGGCGCTGCGATTCGGCCGTGCGCGTGTCGCCGGGCCGTGATGTCGCGCGACTACACTTGGAGCGCATGACGACAGCACACGGCTTGGGCGGCGCGCGCACCGGCGCCGCGAAGATCGGTGTGTGCCGGATGACGGACTAACGCTGGCTCAGCGGGCCGCCGTTCGGCCCGCGTCCTTGGCTGTCCATTTGGCGAGCCACGCGTTGACGGCGTCGTGCCACTGGACGCTGTTGTGCGGCTTGAGCACCCAGTGGTTTTCGTCCGGGAACGTGAGGAATTCGCTCGGGATGCCGCGGCGCTGCAGCGCGGTGAACGCGCCCATCCCCTCGGTGATCGGAATACGGAAGTCCTGGTTGCTGTGCACCACGAGCATCGGGACGCGCCAGTCCTTCACGTGGTCGAGCGGATTGAACTTCTCGTAGTTCTCGGGATGCTCGTACTGGGTGCCGCCGTTCTCGCGCTCCTCGAACCACAGCTCCTCGGTATCGTAGTACATTGCACGCGTGTCGAACACGCCGTCGTGGTCGACCAGGCACTTCCACGGTGTGTTCCACACGCCGGCGATCCAGTACGTCATGTAGCCGCCGTAGCTCGCGCCCAGCGCGCACGCGCGATCGCCGTCGAGAAACTTGTATTTGCCTAACGCAGCGGCCCAGCCGAGCTTGAGGTCGTCGAGCGGTTTGCCGCCCCAGTCGCCGGAGATGGAGTTGGTGAACGCCTGCCCGTATCCGGTGGACCCGTGGAAGTTGATCGCGACGACGGCGAAGCCCTGGCCCGCGTAGGTTTGCGGATTCCAGCGATAGCTCCAGCCGTTGTCCCAGGCGCCCTGCGGTCCGCCGTGGATGAGGAACGCGACCGGATACGTTTTGCCCGGCTCGAATCCAACCGGTTTCACGACGTAGCCCTGCACGGGTTCGCCGTTCCAGCCTTTGAAGGTGAAGAACTCCCAGTCGCCCTCTTTCGCGTTCGCGAGCGCGTCCGTGTTGAAGTGCGTGACCTGTTGGGCACGCGCGTCAGGCATGGCGTCGACGGTGTAGAGATCGGACGGGTGCTTCAGGTCATCCCGAGCGAAGAGGATGCGGCCGTGAGCGAGCGTGAAGCTGCTGATGGTGCCGTCGCCGACGATGCGCGTCGCCTTTCCGGTGGCGACATCGATGGCGAAGATCGGATGCTCGCCATTGTCATCGACGCTCGCGTAGAGCGTCTTGCCATCGGGTGAGATCGTGAGGCCGCCGGGAGACCGATCCCAACTCTGGTCGATCTCGCGGGACTGGCCGGTGGAGAGATCCATGGCCATGACGCCGAAGCGGTCTGACTCGACGCCCGGCAGCTTCATGGCCAGGTAGTAGAGGGTCTTGCCATCGGGCGACGCCACGGGGTACGCGTCCCACGCCTTGTTAGCCGCGGTCAAGTCGTTAGGCGGAGCCGAGCCGTCCGCCGGCACGCGGTAAATATCGAAATTGGTGGACCAGGGTTCGGTGGTGCCCGCGATGCGGACGCCGAAGTACACCGTCATGCCGTCGGGCGAGAACGAGAATTCGCTCTCGTCGCCGAACGGCTTGCTCGGGACGTCGCCGTCGATACCCTGGCTCAACAGCGTCGGCTCGGCCGGCACCTGACCCGAGGCGTCGATGGCCGCGATGTACAACTGGTTGCGGCGTCCCGTGGCCCACGTGTCCCAGTGCCTAACGAAGAGACGCGGGTAGAGCGTGCCGCTGGCCTTGTCGGCGGCGCGCGTCGCGATCCGTTGGGCCGTGCAGGCGAGCGTCGGGCAGTCCGTGTCCACCTCGTACGAGAGGAGGACGTGCGAACCGTCGGGCGACACCTTGAACGTGTTGAGGTCGAGCGGCGTGCGGCTCACCTGGCTCGGCGCAGCGTGGCTCGCCAGGTCGAGTCCGTTCGCTCCGCCCAGATCGACGCGCCACAGCTGCTCGACGCCGTCGGCCGCCGCCATGTAATAGAGATGATGCCCATCGGGCGCCCACCGCGGCTGCGCGGCTTTGTCGACGACTTGCACTGGCCGGCTCGTGCCGGAGAGGTCCAGCACGTAAATCGCGCTGATGCCGCGATTGGCGGCGTAGTCGGTGC
>DASYXE010000219.1:0-8108 GCA_035935375.1 Gemmatimonadaceae bacterium
CACCAACGGAATCGACTCGTGCATGCCGATGGGATCCCACAGCCGCGTCTCGATGAACTTCTGCCACGGCATGCCGGACAGCCGCTCGACGATCAACCCGCCGATCGCGTAGACGACGTTCTGATAGTCCCAGTGCGAACGAAAGGACGACTCCGGCTTCACGTAGCGCAGGCGGCGAATCATCTCGTCCATGCTGAGATGGTTCTGCGGAATGATCCACAGCAGATCGGTGTCGGGCAGTCCGCTGCGGTGTGTCAACAAATCCCGCACCGTCAGCTCGTGCGTCGCGTACGAGTCGTAGAGCTGCAGCTCGGGCAGAATGTCGATGACCCGTTCGTCCCACGTCAGTTTGCCCTCGTCCACGAGCATGGCCAACGCCGCGGAGGTCATCGCCTTCGTCGTCGACCCGATCGCGAACCGCGTATGCTCGTTGACGTCACCCGGCTTGCCTAACTCGATCACCCCGTAGCCCTTGGCGAATACGAGCGAGTCGTCTTTCACGATCGCGATCGCGAGGCCCGGCACCTGCCAGTCGCGGGTGGCCTTGGCCACGTACCGATCGAACGCCGCCAGGTCCGGCGCCTTCTGCGCGCGTGCTACCGATGGCGACGCGCCGCAGACCAGCGCGCCGACAATGCCAATGGAGAGAAGCGTCCGGCGAGCCATCATTGGTTGCCGCCCGAGCGCGTGGTCGCGACGCCGGTCGTCACGCGATTGATCGGCGCCGGCCGTGGTACGTTAGGCACCGGATGCTCCTTGAGGAGCTTGAGCGCCTCGGCCACGGCCCGTTCGAGCTGCGGATCGTGACCACGAATCACGTCGGCCGGCGTGTTCTCGACCTCGACGTCCGGCGTGATGCCTTCGTTCTCCACGGCCCACTTTCCGTTCACGTCGTAGAACGCCAGATCCGGTGCCGTGATCGCGCCGTTGTCGACGGAGAGCGGAACGCCGAGCGTCCCGACGAGGCCGCCCCACGTGCGCGTGCCGATGATCGGACCGAGCTTCGCGACGCGGAAGTAGTACGGCAACGCGTCGCCACCGGAACCGGCCGACTCGTTGACGATCATCACCTTCGGCCCAAAAATGCCCACCATCGGCATCGTCACGGGATCGCCTGCACGCTCGGCGAAATATCCCATGAGTTGCCGCGACATCTGATCGACGATGTAGTCGGCAACCGAGCCGCCTTGATTGTACCGCTCGTCGATCACGACGCCCTGCTTGTCCTGTTGCGCGAAGTAGTAGCGGTTGAAGGCCGTGAATCCGGCCACGGACGTATTCGGGAGCCACACGTACGCGAGCTTCCCGCCGGACAACTTGTCGACGGTGCGGCGGTTGTCATCCACCCACGCCTGGGTTCGGAGCTGTTCGTCGTCGGGGATCGGGTCAACGGTCACCAGCCACGAACCCGTGGCCGAGGGCGAGTGACTAACGCGAAGCGTCGTCGGCTTGCCCGCCGTGCCGACGAACAGGCTGTACGGGTTCGTCGGAACAGCGAGGTCGATGCCGTTCACGGCGAGTATATAGTCGCCTTCTGCTACTTTTAAGCCGGGCACGGCGAGCGGCGCCTGCAGGTGCGGGTTCCAGCTGCCGGCCGTGTAGATGCGCTGAATGCGATAGCGTCCGTGATCGGCTGCCAGGTCCGCGCCGAGCAGTCCCACCGCCACCTGCGCGGTGTCGGGCATGTCGCCCTCGGACTCGATGTACGAGTGCCCAACGGTGAGCTCGCCGCCGACCGTCGCGATCAAGTAGGTCAGGTCAGCGCGGTGTTCGATGTACGGCACGAACACCTTGTACTTGTCGTAGATCTGATTCCAGTCGTTGCCGTGCATCTTCGCGTCGTAGAAGAACTCTCGCTCCGTTCTCCACGTCTCGCGGAAGATCTCGGCCCACTCGGCTTTCGGATCGACCATCGTCTCCAACTGATCGACTTTGAGCGATCCCTCACCGGGTGTCGCCGGTTTCTCCGTCCCGACGATGCCCCAGTGATTGCGACCGGCGTCGTACAGAATTTTCTTGCCGTCCGCCGACACTGCGTACGATTGCACGCCATCGAGGAACGGCAGTGGCTTCTGCGCCGCGAGCACGTACTCCCAGAGCTGCAGCGGCGGCCGGCCGATCGAAGGCTGCGGGCGGTGCTCGAGATAGAAGAACGTGCCCGCCGTCCCCGCCGTGAGCGAGGTATACTCGGCTCCTGGGATGCCGAGCGGAACGATGCGCTGCTCGATGCCCGCGAGGTCGATCGTGACGTGCGACGCGCCGGCGGGCATTGCTGCCGGCTTGGCCGTCGCGGCCGCGCGTGCTCCGTTAGGGGGCGCCGCGTGCGCGGGCGGCGCCTGCGCCGGCATTTCGGCGACGTTCCGCGGCGGCTCGTCGCTCGGCGGCGGCGTCAGCGGAGAGGGATCGTTCGCTCCCAGCACCACCAGGTACGCGCTGCGGTGCACCGAATGATCCATCTCGCTCATGTCCAACCAGCCCATCCTGAGCGCGATGTCCGTGCTCGCCAGGAAGTAGAGATATTTCCCGCCGGCATCGAACGCCGGACTGATGGCGTCGGACAGACCGTCGGTAATCTGATAGGCCTTGCCGGCGTCTAACGAATACAGGAAGATCGCGCGGTAGTGGCTGCGCAGCGATTTCGAGTAGGCGACCCAGCGGGAGTCCGGCGACCACGAGGCATCGAATCCACGCCCCGGATCATCGAACGTGTCCGAGTCGATCGGTGCGAAGCGGCCGTTCGTCACGTCCACGATCCACAGTTTGGACTGTGTGTCGCGCAGCGTGATGTGCTTCGCATCGGGCGACCAGACCGGCGCCGAGAAATACGCGGGCGTCGGCAGCGGAATGGCACGCGTCGCGGACTCGCCCGCCTGATCCCCGATCATGAGCTGGTATTCGCCGGTCGAATCCGAGAACCACGCAATGTGCGTCCCGTCAGGCGACCAGACAGGATCGCGGTCGTGTACGCCCGAGCTTTGCGTGAGATTCCGATAGCTGCCGTCCGCCGCGACGGTGTAGATGTCGCCGCGCGCTTCGAACGCCGCGCGCACGCCCGTCGGCGAGAGCGATGCACTTGTGATGTACGACGCGACGCTCTTCATCTGCGGCTGCGCCCACGGGAAGTCGCCGGTCGCCGTGATGTTCAGCTGCTCCGAGCGGCCGGTCGCGATGTCGAACAGATGGATGTAGCCGGCCTGTTCGTACACGATGGCGTCGGGACCCGCCGACGCGCTCATGATGTCGTAATCGCGGTTGTGCGTCAGCTCGGTCACCTGTGGCGCGCCCAGCTCGTTCGCGTACAGGTTCACCACGCCATCGCGATCGGACAGGAAATACACGCTCTTGCCGACCCACATCGGATCGGTATCGTTGCTGTTCGCCCACGGCAGCGTGGTCTCGCTGTAGTCGGCGAGGTTCATGATGTGAATGGGTTCCGTGCGACCGCCGCGGTACCGTCGCCACTGGCTGTACTGCGGCTCCGCCCACGCGGACGCGAAGAACGCGACGCCGAGTGGTTGGTACGCCATGTGGGTGGCATCGGCCGAATACGACCCGGCGAATGCGCGCGGCATCGGCACCTGCTCTTCCATCCCGCCGGTTGCAGGGACGGTCCAGAGGCGAAGGAACGAATTGCCGCCGGGCGTGGGGACGGTGCCGCGCGTGGACGCGAACACGACCCGCTTGCCGTCCGGCGTCCATCCGCGCACGAAGTCGCCGCCCGGATGGTACGTTAGGCGCCGCGGTTCCCCGCCGGCGACCGGCACCACGTACACGTCCGCGTTGCCCGCGACCGTCGACGTGTACGCGAGCATCGAGCCGTCCGGCGAGAATGCCGGATCGGTTTCGACGGACGGCGTGCTGGTGAGCCGCCGCGCGGTTCCTCCCGCGCGCGGCACCACCCACAGGTCGCCGCCGTACTCGAAGGCGACCATGTCTTTGCTCACCGTCGGCCGCCGCAAAAAGCGCGTGCCTTGTGCCTGCAGCGAGGCAACCGCAAGGAGCAGCACGGGGATGCCGATGAGCGATCGCCGCAGGTGCGTCACCATCCCTGCGGCTCCGCCCGGCGCTGTGCGACACAGCATGTACGATCTCCTGTGGTGCGGTGTGAATGCGTCAACGAGTCGTGCGGTCGAGATTCGGGTTGTTGATGCGCTCCACGTTAGGCAGCGGGAAGCACGACTGGTCCGCGTACGTGCCGCCGTCGACGTACGGTGCGCCGACCGCCGGGCTCAACGGGAGGCCCAGCCGCCGGATGTCGCCGAGCCGGTGTCCCTCGAGGAACAACTCGCGGCGCCGTTGTTCGACGATGTCGGCCATCACCGCGGGCGCCGTTAGGCCGCCGCTGTAGTCGGGCTGATTGGCGGCCTCGCGCAGCGCGTTCAGGATCGTGACCGCGCCGTTCAAGTCGCCGGTGTTGACGTCGTTTTCGGCGATGATCAACTGCGCTTCCGAAAACTTGGCGAGCGCTTGGGGAGAGGTTGCCGCTGCGTCCTTGTTGGCAAACCAGACGATCGTGTGACCATCCGAGCCCAACGCACCGGTGGACGTCACCGCGATGCGTGGATCATTGTCCGCGGTGAACCGGTTGATGATCGACGTGTCGATCGACCCGAACTGCGCCAGGATGGTTTGGATGAACACCAGGTTTTGGCGCCGCGTCGCGGTCGCATCGTGATCGATGTCGACCTCGAAGCCCGCAGGAATCAGTGCTGCATCGGTCGCAGCGGCAGCCGAATTCCCGAGATCGAGTTCGGTCCGCGCGCGACCGAGCAGCGCGAGGTTGAGGGTCGTTGCATCATTCGCCCGCGTCGCGGCAGCGACGGCCGTGTCGAATCGGACCATGGCATCGGTGAAGATCTGCTGGGGCTGCTCCTCGGGACCGAGATCGAACGCGGCGGAACACATGCCCTCGCCCATGAGCACGAAGCTGTAGCCGCCGTACGCCGACGCGACCGCAATGAGGTGCGAGCGGTCGGGAACCTGCGCATCAGTCCATCCCTCGAGGTGCTGCACGGCGACGTCGTTCGACGCACGCGCGACCGAGAGCGGCGTGTACACGCCAGGCTGCTGCTGGGCGGTGCAGTCGTTCGTTCCGTACGGCGAATCGGGCGTAATCGTGCGCCGGTCGAGATCGAAATTCGCCGTCTGCGAGATCGCGTCGGCCATCTCATCCATGAAGACGCCGCTCGCCACAATGTACTCGTTGAACGCGCACTCGAAGTCGCCGCGCGAGCTGTTCACGATGAGATCCGCGTTCTGCGGTGCAAACACGTCGGGCCCGAGCTGGCCGGGGTTCGACTGCACGAGCGTCGTGAGATCGTTGCAGGCCGTGGACACCGACACCACTGCCAACGCCACGAGTGCGGTGCGCGCCGAGACCATCCACCTGCGCCCGCGCCGCGCGACGCGCCTAACGGACGCGCCTCTGCTGGTATGTAGGTTTCGCATGGCTCAGAAGGTCAGGTTGAGGGTGGCGACGAAACGGCTGAGCGGAGGGATCACGCCCTGGCTGCCGGTGACGAGCCCGCCGACGAACTGGTCGACCTCCGGATCGGGCCCTTTGAACTTGGTCCAGAGCCCCAGCTCGCGCCCCGCCAGCGTGATCGACGCGTGGTCGATGCCCGGCAGGATGTGGTCCGGAAGCGAATACGTCGCCGAGACCTCGCGGAGCTTCACGAATGACGCATCCTGGAAGAACTGGTCCTGCGTTTGGTTCACCAATCCAGAGAAGCTCGCCTCGGCGACGAAGATCGGAGAGTACTTCTGCGGATGGTAGTTCACGTCGCACTCGCCAATGCCGAGGAGACCGTCGCACCGGACCTGATCGATGTTGTTCACCAGCAGGTAGCCGCGCTTCCAATCGACTAACGCATAGAGGCGCAGCTTCTTGAACAGCGTGACGGTGTTGCCGATGGAGCCGGTATTGGTCGGAGTCGCCGATCCGATGTACACGAACGGAGCGGTCGAGCAGTCGACGGCTCCTTGTCCCGGACCGCCGGCGCACAAGACGTTGGACACGGCGCCGGTCGACGGATCCATCGTCGCCGAGACCACCTTCCGCGAGAAATACGCGGCGATCGGGAAGCCGACTTGGTTCGCTTGGCCTGCTGTCGTGATGATCGACGGTATGCCGCCCAGGCTGATGATCTTGTTGTGGGCAGTCGCGAAGTTCCCGGTGATCTCCCAGCCGAGGTTAGGCATCTGGAGCACCTGCACGCTCGCCTGCAGCTCGATGCCGTGGTTGTTCACCTGCCCGAGATTCTGGAACTGCGTGCCCGTGAAGCCGAGCGACGGCGCCACCGGCTGCGCCACGATCTCGTTCGTCGTGTGCTTGTTGAAGTACGTGAAATCGATGTGGAGCCGGTTCCAGAGATCCGACTCGAATCCCGCCTCGAGTTCTTTCCCCCGCTCGGGCTTCAAGTTGGCGTTGCCGAACGATCCCGACGTGAACGCGTTGGTGCCGCCCGGCCCTTGCACCGGCAGGTAGGACCTGAGCGCCGAGAACGCGAGCGGCGCGCGACCCGATTCGCCGTAGGCTGCACGCAGCTTGAGCGAGTTGACGAACGAGACATGCCAGAACGGCTCTTCGCTCGCGATCCACGAGGCGCTCACCTTGGGATACGTGATCCATTTGAACTGCGAGCCGAACGCGCTGTTGTTGTCGACGCGCAGTGCACCGGTCAGGAACAGCCGGTCGTTGAGGCCGATCTCCTCCTGGCCGTAGCCGCCGATCGTCGTGTTGATCGTGTCGCCCTGCGTGGACGGCAGTGCGATCGCGGTGCCCGAGACGGTCGTGATGCCCGGGCCGGGGAATCCGATGCCGCCCAGGAAGCTTTCGTGCAACGCGGTGCGGTACCACTGTCCGCCTAACGACGTCGCGGAGGTGAGGGACGATGTCAGATTGAACTTCGCCGTGCCGTTGTAGTCGGCCGTCGTGAGCGAGGTCGACGTCAACGTCTGGCCGATACGGCCCGCCGCGTTGCCGAGGGTGAACGGCGCGAGCGCCGGCGGCGCGAACAACTCGAGTCCGCGTCCGTCTTCGTTGGTGTAGTCCAGACCGACGATCAGCCGCTGCGTGAACCAGCTGATGGGATTGTGCTGGAACGTGGCGCTGCCGGTGAACCGGTGAATGTCGTCGCTGTTGTCGAACAAGGCCTGCGGCACGTTAGGCGGCACGTTCGGATAGAATCCGTCGGCGCCCGGCACATTGAAGATGTTCGGCTGCCCCAACTCCGCACCGAGCATGGCCGACAGACCCACGTCGGCGCCGGTATGGTAATTCCCCTGCACATAGTTGAGGCTCGTCCCGATCGAATACTTGGGATCGGGCGTGAGATTCAGATTCGCGTGCGCGGAATACTGGGTGAGGAAGTTGTTCGGCTCGATGCCGTGCTCGTCCTGGTAGTTGGACGAGACGAAATAGTTGCCGATCGCGAATCCGCCCGCCACCGACGCATCGTAGTCGTACGTTTTCCCGGTCGTGAAGACCGGATGTCCCGCCGCTTCTTGGGCTTTGATCGCATTGAACGACGTGATGGCGCCCGTGCTGTCCGGCGCAAAATTCGTCGGCATGCGCCCTTCCGGATCGCGGAAGTAGACGCCGCCTTGCTGCACCTGGAGGTTCCACACCGGCTTCCCGGAGGAACCCTTCTTGGTGATGATCTGGATCACGCCGTTGGCGGCCTCGGTGCCGTAGATCGTCGCCGCCGCCGGTCCCTTGATGATCTGGATGCTCTCGATTTCGTCGGGACTAATGTCGTTGAGCCGCCCGACGACGCCGGCGTTCTGCGCTCCGAAGCCGCCGTTGCCGAACGTCGTCGGCCCGCCGCCGGTGCGGTTGCTGACGCGGACGCCGTCGATGTAGATGAGCGGCGTGTTGTCGAGGCTCAGGCTCGACACGCCGCGGATGTCGATTTGCGGACCGGCGCCTAACCGACCGGTGGACGGCACGATGCTCACGCCGGCCACCCGCGAGTTGAGCAGCGAGCCCAGGTCGGGCGCCTGCGACTTGGCCAGCACCTGCGGCGCGTCCACGTTGCCCACCGCGTTGCCTAACTCGCGCTGCTGTTGGCCGCCGGCGGTGCCGGTGACGATGACCTTGTCCAGCG
>DASYXE010000220.1:0-10477 GCA_035935375.1 Gemmatimonadaceae bacterium
GGCTGCTCATGGTCTCGAACCGCTTGCCGGTGACGGTGAGCGGATCGGAACAGGGCGCGCGTCCGCACGTGCGCGCGAGCGTCGGCGGGTTGGCCACCGGGTTGCGCCATCCGCACGAGCAGTCGAACGGCCTGTGGTTAGGCTGGCCGGGCGACATGAGCGCGCTCGACGACGTGGGCCGTGCGGAAGTCCAACGCCAACTCGAGTCGCGGCGCCTCGTGGGTGTGGCGCTTTCTCCCGAAGAAGTCTCGGTCTTCTACGACCGGATCGCGAACAGCGTGCTCTGGCCCGTCTGTCACGACCGGTTGGACCAGCTGCCGTTGCGTGTCGAGGGGTGGGATGTCTACGAGCGGGTGAACGCGCGGTTTGCGGACTGCGTCGCCGAGGTGTGGAAGCCGGGCGACCGCATCTGGGTGCACGACTATCATCTGCTGCGCGTGCCGGCGCTGATACGCGAGCGGATTCCCGACGCGCGCATCGGCTTCTTCCTGCACATTCCTTTCCCGACACCCGAAATCTTCTTCGCGCTCGCGCGGCGGCGGTGGCTGGTGACCGGCATGTTGGGCGCGGATCTGATCGGATTCCATACGCGGCGGCATCGCGGGCATTTCGCCGCGGCGGTGCATCGGCTGTTAGGCCTGGATGCGCACAGGAACGAGTTCGATTATCGCGGCCGCCGGGTGCACGTCGGCGTGTTCCCCATGAGCATCGACGCGCGCGACTTCGCGCGGCGCGCGGAGTCGGAGGCCGTGCGCACGGAGGCAGCGCGTATCCGGCGCAACGACACGGGCCCGCTGTTGGTCGGCATCGACCGGCTCGACTACAGCAAAGGGATTCCGCGGCGGCTGCTGGCGGTGGAGCAGCTGTTAGTCAAACATCCCGAGTGGCGCGAGCGGGTCCGATTCCTCCAGATCGCAGTGCCGTCTCGCGAGGGCGTGCGGGCGTACCGTCAGGTGCGCGAAGAGGTGGAGACGCTCGTCGGGCGGATCAACGGCATGTACGCCGTTCCGACGTGGGCACCAATCCATTACGTGCATCGCGGTGTGCCGAGGTCGCTGCTGGTGGGCTTATATCGCGCCGCCGACGTGATGGTGGTCACACCGGTGCGGGATGGCATGAATCTCGTGGCGAAGGAGTTCGTGGCGACGCGGACGGACGACGACGGCGTCCTGGTACTGAGCGAATTCGCCGGGGCGGCGGAGGAACTCAGCGAGGCCCTGATCGTGAATCCCTACGACGTGGACGAGACCGCCGAAGCCCTGCACACGGCCCTGCTGATGGCGCCGAACGAGCGCGCGCAACGGATGCGTGCGCTGCGGGAGCGCGTCACCACGCATGACGTCGCACGCTGGGCGACGGAATTCCTGGACGCCCTGGGATCATGACGGGCGGGTGGTCGCGGGCACGACGCGTGCAATTCTCCATGGCGCGCGATGTAGCGCGCATCACCGAAGCAGCTCGGAACGACCGCGCGTTGACGATCGTTTATCCAGTGACGGGGTATGACAACGCGAGGGAAGAGGAAGCGGAAGGGTGAGTGGATCTTGACCTACGGTTGCCGGGAAACGGGTCCCGGTACGCGGGTCCTGACGGAACCTTGCTTCCAGGAGGGCGCATGCCACGCTTTGAGTTTTCGCTCAGCGGTCCCGACGAAACGCTGCGCCTGGCCGGCGCAGTCACGAGCCCGACGTTTGCGCAAGCGATGGAAGCCATAGCCGAGCAGGCACGCGTGGGCCGTGGTGATTTGCTGGAGATCGGCGTCAGTGGTTTTCCGCCGGCGCATTTCGAGGCGTTCATGGAAGGGTTGAACGACCAGGTGAGCTGGCAACAGTCGGGGAAAAAGGCCGCATAAGGACGGGAAGGTCGCGGCGAAGGGAAGGCAGTTGGCGGAACACCGCCGGCTGCCTTCCCTTTTTGTATCTTGGGAGATGGCCGAAAACGTCGGAAAGATGTCATTGCGGCCATCGGCGCGCGGCGGCAGCTTGAGCGCAACAAACCGACTGCGAATTCGGGACATGAACATCGGTACCCTGCGACAACGCCGCCGTGCGGTTCGGCGCATCGGGTTTCTGGGCTTCGATGGCGTCCAGGCCCTCGATCTCGTCGGCCCGTCCGACGCGTTTGCATCCGACGCCTTCGCGACGATCGATCGCGGCGACCACGACGCGAAGCCGTGGGTGCCGTACGAGGTGCTCGTGATCGGGCTGACTGGGCGCCGATTTACGACCAGCTCGGGGCTCGTGATTCGCGCCGACGCGGTGGTCCCGTCCATTGTGAGTCTGGACACGTTGATCATCCCCGGCGGCGCGGGGCTTCGCCGACCCGGCCTATCGGACCGCGCGGCACAATGGATTGTGAGTATGGCGCCGCGCGTCCGACGGGTGGCGAGTGTGTGCACGGGACTCTACGGGCTGGCGGCCACGGGACTCCTCGATGGCCGGCGCGTGGCCACACACTGGAGCGCCGTGGCGGACATTGCCCGGCGCTATCCGCGGCTGCGCGTGGATCCCGACGTGCTGTACATCAAGGATGGCCGGTTCTATACATCGGCTGGTGTCACGGCGGGTATCGATCTCGCCCTCGCGTTGATCGAAGCGGACCACGGGCCACGCGTTGCGCTGGCGGTCGCGCGCGAGCTGGTAGTGTACCTCAAGCGGCCTGGCGGGCAACAGCAGTTCTCGGAGCCGTTGCAGTTCCAGCTGAGCGCGGCGGACCGGTTCGGCGATCTCGCGGCGTGGATCCACGGCCACCTGCGGTCGCGGCTGACGGTGGAGGTACTGGCGGCGCGCGCCTACCTGAGCGTTAGGCAGTTTGCGCGCGCATTCAAGCATGCATTCGGCGTCACGCCGGCCGAGTTCGTCGAGGAGGCGCGGCTGGCCGAAGCGGGGCGGCGGTTCACCGCGGCCACGCGTCGCGTGCGCGTCGATGCGGTGGCGCGGTCGGTGGGCTACTCCAGCGAAGACGTGTTCCGCCGCGCGTTCGAGCGGCGGTTCGGTGTGTCGCCGTCACAATACCGGAGCCGCTTCGGCGCCGCACCCGGTGTCGAGCATTCGACGAGGACCAGGTCATGACGATGCGTATCGGGATCGTTTGCGTCGCGTTGGGCGGCGTGACGGCGGCGCGCGCGACGCCGGCCCAGCGGCCGGCCCATTCGGCCATCGAGTGGCCGGTGTACGCGCACGACGCCGGCGGCTCGAGATTCTCGCCGGCGGCGCAGATCACGCGCGCGAACGTGGGCCAGCTCGTGCCGGTCTGGACGTATCGCACGGGCGATTTTTCGTTAGGCGACGGCATGACGCGCGATGAGACGACGCCCCTGTTCGTCGACGGGCTGCTCTACGTGTCGACGCCGTTCGGCGGCGTGCGCGCGCTCGACCCGGAGACCGGCAGCGAGCGGTGGTCGTTCGACTCGGAGCTCGACCCGTCCGGCGACTACGGCGACTTCACCAATCGCGGCGTGTCCACCTGGGTCGATCCCGAGCGGCCGGCGCACGCGGCCTGCCACCGGCGGATCTACGTTGCGCCGGTGGACGCACGGCTCATTGCGCTGGACGCGCGAACCGGCGAGCCGTGCGCGGACTTCGGGGACCACGGCGTCGTTCGGTTAGGCGGCGTGCGCAACCCGGCGCAGTACACGGGCGAGTACGAGATCACGTCGCCGCCGGCGGTGGTTCGCGGCCTGGTGATCGTCGGCTCGACCGTCGCCGACAATGTCCGGGCGCAGGCGCCGAGCGGCGTCGTGCGCGCGTTCGATGCCCGAACCGGCGCGCTGCGCTGGGCGTGGGATCCCGTCCCTCGCAGCGCGAGCGATTCCGGGTACGGAACATGGCGCGGTCCCGGCGCGCACGAGACCGGCGCCGCCAACGCGTGGTCGATCATCAGCGTCGATTCGGCGCGTGATCTCGTGTTCGTGCCGACCGGGAGCGCGAGTCCGGACTTCTTCGGCGGCGACCGGCTTGGCACGAATCTCTACGCCAACTCGGTGGTGGCGCTGCGGGCATCCACGGGCGCCATGGTGTGGCATTTCCAGGCGGTGCACCACGACCTCTGGGACTACGACGTGCCGGCCGAGCCGGTGCTGTTCACGTGGCATCACGATGGCACGAGCGTGCCGGCACTCGCGGCGACGACCAAGATGGGACACGTCTTTCTGCTCGATCGCACGACCGGCAGGCCACTTTTCCCGGTCGTCGAACGGCCGGTCCCGGCGAGCGACGTGCCCGGCGACACCGCATGGCCCACGCAGCCGTTCCCGACGCTGCCCGTTCCGTTAGTCCCGGAGCGTTTTCAGGCCGACGACGTGTTCGGCGTCTCGCCGAACGACAAGGCGTGGTGCAGGCACGAGCTGGCGGGGGTGCGCAACGATGGAATGTTCACGCCGCCGTCCCTGCGCGGCACCGTGATCTATCCGGGCAACATCGGCGGCTCCAATTGGAGCGGCCTGGCCATCGACACCGCGCGGCATCTGGCCGTCCTGCCCTTGAATCGCGTGATCACGGTCGTCCAGTTGATTCCGCGTGCGGAGGCGCATGCGCGGGCGATGTCGGGCACGCGCTTCGATCAATTCTCGCCGCAGCGCGGCACACCGTACGCGATGCGTCGCATCTTTCTCATCGCCGCCGATGGCGCGCCGTGCTCGCCGCCGCCGTGGGGCACCCTCACGGCCATCGATCTCGAGAGCGGCCGCGTGAAGTGGGAGCGGCCGTTCGGCAGCGTGGCCGGCCTGGCCGGCGGGTCCGACACCGCGCGCTGGGGCTCGCCTAACTTGGGCGGCGCGATGATCACCGCGGGCGGCATCGTGTTCGCCGCCGGTGCGCTCGACCAGCGCCTGCACGCGTACGACGTCGAGACCGGTGCGGAGGTGTGGTCGGCCAGGCTGCCGGCGGGCGTGCACGCGTCTCCGATGACGTACGTCACGGCGAGCGGGCGACAATACGTGGTCGTCGCCGCCGGCGGACACCGCGAGCTGTACACTGCGTCCGGTGGCCGCGACACGCCGGGCGACTACATCGTGGCGTTCGCGCTGCCATCGGCGCGCCGGGCGGCTCCGCACGCGTCGATGGTGGCGCCGGGCCGATACGAGGGGCACATGGTGCTCGACCGATCGCGCTATGACGCGCGGTGGGCGCTGGCGCGCGTTCCTAACGGAGTGACGCTGTCGTTCACGCTCCCGGGCATTGGCGTCGAAGGCCACGGCACGGGGCGCATCATCGGTGACAGCCTGACCGTATCGGCCGTCTGGTCGCTGCCCGCCAAGCATTGCTCGGGCACGCTGACACTCGGCGGCCGTGCGGCGGACGAGGGGGTCGCCATCATCGGCCAGCTCGAGTACGTGGACGGATGCTCGGATGGAAGGACGAAGCCGGGAACGTTCGCCGTCTGGCGCGCGGGGCACCGCGTGTCACGGGTGAGCCCATCCGGGAAGTAATCGTTAGGCCGTTGGGCGGCGTGCGTGATGGCGGGACTCCGTCCCCGGTTCGGGACGCGCGCCAGGTCAGACGCGCTCGCCGAGCGTGAGGACATGGCGCGCGGCTGCCAGGCCGGCGATCGTACCGAGGAGCGACAACGCGACGCTGAGGAAGACGTACAACCCGGCCCGCCAATACTCCCCGGAGTCCAGCAGGGCGATCGATTCGTAGCTGAACGTCGAGAAGGTGGTATAGCCCGCGCAGAATCCGGTCGTCACCAGCGCCCGCACGTCCGGCGTGAAGAGCGAGGTCGCGAGCGCGTAGCGCATGAGGAACGCGAACAGAAAGCATCCGGTGACGTTGACGACGAGCGTGCCGATCGGGAACGGCACGCCGCTCCACCGCTGGACCGTCGCGCCGAGCAGGAAGCGCGACGCGCTTCCCACGGCGCCGCCGATGGCGACGTACCAGATCATCGAACGCCTCCAGCGCGCGGTGTTGCGAGGCGTCCTTGCATCGAGGCCAGCAGCGTGTGGAGCGCGCGGAGCTCGGGCTCGATGACGTCCGCGACGCGCGGGTCGACCGTGCCGTAGCCGCGAAGCTGAGCGGACGTGCTGTCTTCGAGTCGGATCATCTCGGCGACGAGGATGGCACGAATGCTGTGCGCCGCCGACCGCGACTGTCCGCGCAAGTCGAGCTCGGCTGCCAGGCGCGTCACGCGGGCCCGCAGCTCCGTTAGGACAGGGCGGATCGCACCACCGAAGCCGGCCGGCAAGTCCGACTGGTATCGCGTGAGGCCATCGGATTCGGCGCGGCCCGCGCGTGTGATCAGGTCTTCGATCGCGGCGAGCGACTCTTCGAGCCCAGCGAACAGCACCTCGAAGTGCCTGCGCTGGTGTTCATTGAGTAGCGGGCTGTTTTGGGGCACAAAAAGACTCCTGCGTGAGCGTACCGTAGGAGTCATCAGCCGGAATCCGGCACTTGGCGGCGAACTCCATCGCCGATCATCGATTGTGCCTACCCGCGGATCATACCGCCGTCGTGCGGGTACGTCAACGGCGGACGACACCGGCGACCGATCGCGGCTCGCGTGCGCGACGCCGGTTCACGGATGCTTCGGTTCCGCGACCTTGAGCTGCATGGTGTCTTCGCGCGCGGCCAGCTCGCGCATGATCAGTCCGTAGATCCAGTTGCTAACGGTACGATTCTCGGCGCTCGACACGCGCTCGATGCGGAGTTTTTCCGCGGGCGTTACGCGGACCTGAACCACTTTCTTTTTCGGGTTTCGTGTCTTGGCCACCGTCTGTTCGCCTGTCGCCGTGAGGGGATCGTGGCAGGCGAACATACGGAGACGCGTCGTATCGTGCAGTCATACAACGTCATCTGTCGTCATACGTGGCGGATCGCGCTCGGCGAACCCGAGTTTGCGTGAGATGCGACGACCCTGCCGGCCGGCGACACAGGGCGCACGTGCAGGCGCTGAGCAGCGCGTCCGCGCTGAGGCGCGCGAGATCGAAGGTGGACGACGCGCCGAGCAGCGTACGCACCTGGCGGCCGAGAACGCGCGGGTGGACGTCGAGTCGGGCGGCGACCTGGCCTAACGAACGATGCTCGTGCTGCAGCAGCCGAAACGCGGCGAGCGTGCGCGCGATGATCAAGAGCTCGCGGCACGATGCAAATCCGACTCGGCGCGTGACGCGCTCCAGGTGTCGGCGCGTGACGGCCGAGGCGAGCGCGATGTCTTCGACCGATTGAAATCGTCGCGGTGACGCGAAGAGCGCGTGAATGGCGCGCACGACCGACGTCGGCAGCTCGCCGAGTTGCCGGTCGACCGATGCGAGGAAGCGTTGGGCGAGCGCATCCATCGTCATGCGCACGGCGAGCGCTCGCGTGGCGCCCGGTTGATCTTCGACACCGGCAATGAGCAGTCGCCTCGTGCCGCCCGGCAGGAGCTCCGCGGCGAAGGCGATGCTGGTCGTGGTGAGCGGTGTGTAGAGCAGCACCGGCACGGCGGCATAGCGCGCGAGCAACGCGGTGAGCGTGTGCGTGCGGTGCTCGAGGCGGCGGTCGCCAGGGTCGAGCACGACGAGGTCGATGTCGCCGCGTTGGAGCGCGGGTGCAATGCCTTCGTCGTCCTCGACGCTCGTGGCGGCGATGATGGTTTCTTGGGCGCCGAGTGCGGCGCGTAAGCGACCGAGGAGGAGGTCGGGGAGGAGGGCGACGACGATCACGAGTCGCGCAGCGTGGTGGCGGCGGGAGCGCGCGGATGTCTCATCCGTGCACTAACAGGTCGCGGACGTGCGCACGTGGCGACCGGTGTGAGCGCGACCGTGGTCGCGTCGCTTCACGACGACGCGCCGCGATTGGAGACCGGCCGGTGGAGCGACGCAGCTCACACCGGGAGGTTCCATGCTTCGTCGTCACACACTCATCCTTTTGGTTGTCGCGGCAGCGGTTGCCGCGTGCGTGTCACCGACGGCGCCGCGGCCAACGGCGCACGACGACCAGATTACGATTGGGCCGCATCCGGACGTGGCAGTGGTTAGCCACGCAAAACCGGGTCGGTGAAGCGGGTGGGCGTGTGCGCGGCGCATCGTTAGTCGTCGGGAGTGGTGTCGGCGTTGCGCATCACGCTCTCGCGCATGCGTGCGAGCGCGCCGGCGATCCCTGCCGTCGCGGGACTGGGGTCTCGCGTCGGTGGGGCATCGGGTGGTGCGCTTTCGCCATCGAGGGCGCGCAACGCCGCGGCCGCGTCGCGTGCGAGCGGCGCCAGTCCAGCGCGCGTGGCGATGCCGAGTGCGCGGCGATATTCGTCGCGCGCGGCCGGTGCGTCGCCGAACACGTGCGCGCCGCCGCCGGAGTAGTAGTGAAAGTATCCGGCGAGTCGGGGCGGAAGACGCTCTGCGACGAGCGCTCGGCGATACTGCTCGAACGCAGGCCGAACGCGATCGCCCGCGGCGAGCTCCATGAGATTGATGAGCGACGTCCAACGGACGTACGAGTCCTGCGTCGTCGCGGAGATGATCAGTTGGGCATCGCGTGCGGCGCTGCGCACGCCGAGCTCCGCGAACGCGGCGGCGACATCCGCCAGCGCACGATCCCGCTCACGCGGATCCGGCAGGTTCTCGAGCGCTTCGAACGCAAGGCGCGCTGCAAGCTCGACGTTGCCGCGCAGAAACGCGACGTGCGCGCGACCATGTCGTGCGAGCGCGAGCAGGTCGATACGGCGCTTGTCGACGGCTTCGCTCTCGACAGCGGACAACTGCGCGTCGGCCTCGTCCAAGTTGCCGCGCTCGGCCGTCACGGACGCGCCGTAGCATCGCGCGCGCAATGCGGCCGTGTGATCGCCTTCGGTCGCGGCGACGTACGCCGCCGTTGCGAACGCGTTTTCCGCAAGCTCCCACTCGGCGCGCTGCCGGTGGCACTCGGCGACTCTGATGTAGCCTTCGACTTCCGCGTGCGGTGTGCTGTGGCGGCGCAGCGCGAGCAGCGACGCGTACACGTCGAGCGCCAAGTCCCATCGCGCGCGTGCTTCGAGTGTTCGCCCAAAGACGAGCAGTCGCGACT
This sequence comes from Gemmatimonadaceae bacterium, assembly GCA_035935375.1. Lineage (GTDB taxonomy): Bacteria > Gemmatimonadota > Gemmatimonadetes > Gemmatimonadales > Gemmatimonadaceae > JADGGM01. The sequence goes on from DASYXE010000220.1 coordinate 8,976, forward strand.
CGAGAGCGCCGAGGTCATCGCGCTGCCCAACGGCGAGGATGAGTGTGTGGAGGGCGGTTCGGAGCTCGTCGTCGTCCACCGCGTCCACTACGGGCGCGATCGTGGCGATTCGCAGCGCGAGCTCGTCATCGGTCACCGCACCGGGCTGCGCCCAAGCGTCGACAACGCGCAGGACCAGCAGCGCGGCGGACATCGTGGTCCAGTCCGGATCCGAGTCCGATGAGAGCGCGGACAATGCCTCGACGAACGGCAAGTGCGTTGGAGGGGAGGCTGCGCTCGTGGAGACTGGGACGTGCACGTGAGCCCTCCTGCCGCGGTTCACCGTCCTGTCGCGCACGGTGCACAAAGCGAACGCGACAGGACTCTGGTTGCAATCATGCCGCATGAGTCCGGTTCGTCAAGCCCGGCGTCAGTGGCTGGGACAGCCCTCGGCGATGGTCCAGTCGGAGAGTGCCGACCACCATGCGTCGGCGCGCACGCTGCTCGGACGGACGCAGCGACGAACCGCGGCAACGCGCTCGAGATCGTAGAGCCAGATGGCCGGCGCGTCGTCCACGAGCGTGCGCCACGCTCGGGACGTCGCGGAGCGCGCGGCGCCCGAGTCGACAGCGGACGCCGCGGACTCGATCGCTGCGTCGAAATCGTGGCTGGCGTATCCGCTGAAGTTGGCGCTTTCGGTGGGAGCGTCAGCGGCTGTGCCCCAGAGCTGTCGGGCGCTGAGCGGGCTCGGGTCCCAGTCCAATTCGATGAGCGCCGCGTCGAAGTTGTGCGCCGAGAGGCGAGCAGCGAGGGCGGCGTTGTCGATCGGCTCGATATCCATCCCGACGCCCGCGCGGCGCAGCTGATCCTGCATGAGCACCGCTGCGCGCTGGCCGGCGTTCGCGGTAGACGAAACGAGCAGCGCGAAACGAAGGGCGATGCCGTTGCGGTGACGGTTGGTCGCACCTCTCGCCAGTCGCCAGCCGGCGCTGTCGAGGAGCGAGGCGGCGGCGGTGGTGTCGAACGGCGGGAGCGGGGACGCGCTGCCTCGCAGCAGCGGCGCCGGAAGCGGGCCGGAGGCGGGCACGGCGCCTTCGCCCAACGCGGCGGCGGCGATGCGGGAGCGGTCGATGGCCATCGCGAGCGCTCGCCTAACGGAACGATCGCCCAACACCGGGTGCGGGCGCGTGCGGCGTCGTGGATCGCGCAGATCGAGCATCACGAGCGCGTTGGACAACGACGGCCATTCGAGCGGCGTCAGACTGCCCGAACGCGCGACGCGCGCGACATCCGCGGCGCGGAGATACGGGAGCACATCGATGTCGCCATCGAGCGCGCGCACGAGCGCCGCCGTCGGATCGGTCGCAATCGCGAAGATCACGCGGTCGAATTGCGCGGGCGACCGGCGATATGTCGTGTCCGCGGTCAATTCGACGAGCTGCCCAGGAACCCATCGCGCGAATCGAAACGGGCCGCTGCCGGTCGGCGCGCGCGCGAACGCACTCGTGCGGAGCGACGCGCGC
>DASYXE010000221.1:0-4766 GCA_035935375.1 Gemmatimonadaceae bacterium
AGCGCGCGCAGGATGAGGCGGTCGCCTAACGGACCGGGCACGCGTAGTCCGCTCGCGTACGTCGTCGGATTCTCCCACGGACGCGCCCGGTCGGCGTGCTCGGCGAACGCGCGCACGATCGGCGCGCAGCCCTCGGCCTGCGCCGTGACCATGCGCGGGAGCGGCGCCGCCGGATCCAGCCAGCCCATCTCGCGCAACTCGGCGAAGCCCTTCCACATGCCGATGAGCCCCGTGCCGCCGCCCGTCGGATACACAATCACGCTCGGCAGCCGCCATCCCATCTGCTCGGCGAGCTCGAGGCCCATCGTCTTCTTCCCTTCGATGCGATACGGCTCGCGCAGCGTCGAGACGTCGAAGTATCCCGACTCGGCGGCGAACGCGCGGGCCTTCGCGCCGGCGTCGCCGATGTGGCCCGGCACGGTGTGCAGGTCAGCGCCTAACGTACGAATGGTGGCGAGGATGCCGCGCGGCGTGGTCTCCGGCGCGTAGACGCGCACCGGCACCCGCGCCGCGGCGCCGTACGCCGCGAGCGCCGCACCGGCGTTCCCCGCTGTCGGCACGACCAGTCCCGGCACGCCGAGCGCTTTGGCGCGCGTGACCGCGGCGCTCATGCCGCGGGCCTTGAACGAGCCGGTGGGATTGAGCCCCTCGTCCTTGATCCAGAGACGCGCGACGCCTAACGCACGGGCGAGCTCCGCCGATTCCAACAGCGGCGTCCCCCCTTCGCCGAGCGAGACGGGGGTCTCGCGCTCGCACAGCGGCAGCAGGGCCGCGTATCGCCACATGTCCCAGCGGTCGCGCAACACGTCGCGCGAGGCGGGGAGCTCCGCCAACCGCACCAGATATGGTTGTCCGCACGACGGGCAGACCGTGGCGCGCGCGTCGCCGGGCTCGGTGTAGCGACACGCAGAACATTCGAGGGTCCAGGAATTCACGAATCGGATGTGGTAGAAGTCGGATTGACGGCGTGGGCGCCCAACGCTTCGAGTACGCGCCGCGCGCTCGCGGCGCTGAACCCGGGAAGGCGCGCGATGTCCGCCTCGCTCGCGTCGCGCACGCCTTGCACGCTGCCGAACGCGTGCAGCAGCGCGCGACGCCGCTCGGGACCGATGCCCGGAATCTTGAGCAATTCCGACGTGACCGTGCGCATCGATCGGCGCTTGCGGTTGTACGTGATCGCGAACCGGTGCGCCTCATCGCGCGCGCGTTGCAGCAGCCTGAGCCCGGGCGACCGCCGCGACAGCCGCAGCGACTCCCCGCGTCCAGGGACGAACACCTCCTCTTCACGCTTGGCGAGGCTCACCGTTTGAAGCGCTTCGAGTCCGAGCGATTCGAGGGCCGAGCGCGCGGCGGCTAACTGGCCCTTGCCGCCATCGATCATCACCAGATCCGGCAGCGGCTTTTCCTCTTCGATGCGACGCTGAAAGTATCGTGTCACCACTTCGCGCATCGACGCGAAGTCGTCCGTCCCCTCGACGGTCTTGATCTTGAACTTGCGATACTCGCCGCGCTTGGGCCGCCCGTTCTCGAACCAGACGCACGACGCCACGGTGTCCGTGCCCTGCGCCGTCGAGATGTCGAAGCACACGATCGCCCGCGGCACCGTCGTTAGGCCTAGCTCGCGCTGGAGCTCGTACACCGGGTCCACCGCGCGCTCGTCGGCCTCGAACGACGCGAGCTTCTGCTCCTCGAGCAAGTGTCGCGCGTTCTGCTCCGCGAGGTCGATGAGCTGCCGCCGCGGGCCGCGCTGCGGCACGCGGATCGCCGTCGACGCGAGCGACTGCTCGATGAGCTCGCGATCGTCGAACTCGAACGGCGCCAGCAATTCGCTCGCGTGCTCCAGCGACGGGAGATACCCGCGCACGAGATACGCGGACAACACCGCCGCGTCGTTCTCACCCTCCAGATTCTCGAGCACCTGCTGCTCGCGCGCCAACAGCTTGCCCGCGCGAATGCGCAGCACGACGACGCACGCTTCGTCGCCGTCGCGCGCGTAGCCGATCACGTCGCGATCGCCGCCCTCGACTTCCACCACGACCGTCGGCTCCTCGAGCTGCTCGAGGTGCCGTAAGGCATTGCGGAGCTCGGCCGCGCGCTCGAAGTCGAGCCGCGCCGAGGCGTCCTCCATGCGCTCGCGCACGCGCCGTGTCACTTCGGCCGTACGGCCGTCGAGATACAACAGCACTTCGTCGATCATCGCGCGATACTCGACCTGCGACTGCGCGAAGATGCACGGTGCCTTGCACCGGCCGATGTGATAGTCGAGACACGGCCGCTCCGGCATCTCGCGCGGCATGTCGTAGTTGCACGACCTGACCGTGAAGATCCGCTTCACCACGTTGAGCGCGCGACGCATCGCGCCGACATCGGTGTACGGGCCGAAGTAGCGGCCGCCGTCGTCCGTGAGCCGACGCGTCACGATCACGCGCGGAAACGGCTCCTGCACCGTGACCTTGATGTATGGGTACGACTTGTCGTCGCGCAGCGCGATGTTGAACCGCGGGCGATACTCCTTGATGAGATTGTTCTCGAGGATCAGCGCGTGCGCCTCCGACGGCACGACGATCGTGTCCACATCGACGACCTGTCGCATGAGCGCGAGCGTCTTGATGCTCTCGATGCGATCCGCGGCGAGATAGCTCCGCACGCGCGAGCGCAGGCGCTTGGCCTTCCCCACGTACAACACCCGTCCCTCGGTGTCCTTCCAGAGATAGACACCGGGCGAATCGGGCAGATTCGCGATCTTGTGCGCGAGTGGATCGAGTTCGGATTCGGTCATCTTCAAGGCGGCGCGGCGTCGCAGCTGTGGCGACGCGCGTCACGAAATATAAGCCGAAGCCGAGACTCCGGGGCGCAGCCTCGACCACGCAATCGGGCTCGTCTTCCATTTTGGCGCCCAAGCCGTCAGTGAGGCAGAACGACTGGAGACGACGCTCAGCGCGATCAGTAGGCGAGACGGGGCTCGAAGGGCAGCGGTCTGCCAGGCCGCATGGTGGGTCTCCTCGACCAAGACTTCATTCGAACAAGGCATCAAACGGCAAAGCATCAAAGGATAACAAAAGTGAAACAAGGGATGACCAAAGTGATCGTTCTGCGCGGCGGGAAGTGCGTTGCCTAACGGATAGAACTGCCTCTTTGTTGTTCAAAGGCACTTCTTCTCCCCATTGCGCTACCGCGCCGCCCCCCGTGCAGAACGATCACTTTTGTCATCCCTTGTTTCACTTTTGTTATCCTTTAATGCTTTGCCGTTTGATGCCTCACCATCGCCGCCGGAACACCGTTGCGAGCACGGTCCGTGATTCGGGAATCGACAGCGACGTCGTGAGGCCGAAGTACACGAGGCCGTACGGAACCAGCGCGAGAATGGCGAGCGGAATCGGGTGGGCAACACCGACGAGGCGTTTGATGCCCCACGCGACTCCAGCCGCGACGAGGGCCGAACACCAGAGCTTGGCGACGAACGACGCTGGGAGCCCGGTGCGTCCGATGCGCCGATTGAGCGTGCGGCGCAGCAACAGGAACTCGGCCCAACCGGCGAGACCCGCGGACGCGGTGAGGCCCGCGGCGCCCCACTTGAGGTCCAGTCCGAGCAGCGGCGGGACGAGCAGTGCGAACGCAGCGCCCAGCCCCGTGGTGAGCGTGACGCGCACGAGCGCGAACCGAAGCGGCGTTTTCGTGTCGCGGAGCGCGTAGTACGCCGATGAGTAGAGGCGACCGAGCGTCGACGCGAGCAGTCCAACGGCCGAGCCGGCGAGGATGCCCCAGACGTACACGGAGTCGGCGCGGGTGAACCGCCCGGTTTGAAAGAGCGCCGCCGCGAGCACGTCGCCTAACGCAAGAAACGCGACCGCCGACGGCACCACCAGGAATGCGATGCGCCGCAGCCCGGCGTCGAGGCGCGCCCGCAGGTACGCGCCGATCTCCTGCTCGTCGCCTAACGCGCTCGACATCGCCGGGAGCTCGGCCGCCGACACCGACATGCCGAACAGGCTCACCGGCAGCACGTACAGCGTTTGCGCCGTGGTGAGTCCCGCCACCGCCCCGGCGGGCAACAGGCTCGCGAGGACCACGTCCACGTAGCCGCTGATCTGCACCACGCCGCGCCCGACGAACACCGGCACGAAGTTGTTGATCACGGTGCGGACGTTCGCGCTCGCCACGTCGAGCGACGGCCTGAGACGCCCGACCAACCGCAGCACCGTGGGCAGCTGCACGAGCAGCTGGAGCACGCTGCCCGCCAGCGAACCCCACGCGGCCGCCACCGCGAGCGGCGCCTGCCCGCGGCTCCGGCCTAACGCACTCAGCGTGACGATGATCGCGAGGTTCCAGAAAATCGGCGCCGTGTACGAGACGAAAAACCGGCGGTGGCTGTTGAGCACGCCCAGACACCACGCGGACAGCACGAGCACGCCGGCGCCCGGGAAGAAGATGCGGACGAGCTGGATGGTCAGGTCGCGCTTGGCACCCGCGAATCCCGGCGCAATGACGGCGATGAGCCACGGCGTGGCCAACACCCCGCACAAGACGATGATGGACGTCGTGACCGCGAGGAGCCCAGCGACCGCGCCGGCCACGCGCCGCGCTTCGCGCTCGTCGCCCTCGGCGAGGAGCCGAGCGTACACCGGGATGAACGACGCCGAGAGCACGCCCTCGCCGAACAGGTTTTGCAGGAAGTTCGGGATCTTGAACGCCGCGTTGAACGCGTCTGCGGCGTCGCCTAACCCGAGGTAGTGGCCTAAAAACCGCTGCCGGACGAGCCCGAAGAT
>DASYXE010000222.1:0-6339 GCA_035935375.1 Gemmatimonadaceae bacterium
GTACCGATTCATGGCTGTACACACGAGCTCGCCAGAGTGTGCGTCGTCCCGTGGTATCAGTACCCCAGAATCCCGCGGTTTGGCGCATGCATAGAGGCAAATTGGTGACATCACCGGTTCGCACACTCGTCCTTCGAGTCACCGTTCTCGCAATAAGAGTTTTCATCCGGACATCTCGTAACGTGATCGGCACACATCTTTTTGTGATCTCAGTGCACTTTAGGGACATTCGCGCTGTCGAGTCCCTGCACAACCAGCGCCCTGTATATTCGATCCGATGAAACTCCTGCACGTCGTGGGCGCCCGCCCGAATTTTCCCAAGCTCGCCCCCGTTCATCGCGCGGCTGTCACCGCCGGATTGGTGCAAACCGTCGTCCACACCGGCCAACACTACGATGATGCGATGTCCGGCGCGTTCTTTCGCGACCTGGGCATTCCCCTGCCGGACGTCGACTTGGGCGTGGGCTCGGCCTCGCACGCGGTGCAGACGGCGCGGATCATCGAGCGCATCGAACCGGTGCTCGAGCGTGAACGGCCGGACTGGGTGGTGGTCTACGGCGACGTCAATTCCACCATGGCCGCCGCGATCGTCGCGGTCAAACTCGGGCTGCGCGTGGCGCACGTCGAAGCCGGGTTGCGCAGCCGCGACTGGTCGATGCCCGAGGAGATCAACCGGATTGTGACCGACCGCCTGGCGTCGCTGCTCCTCACGCCGTCGCGCGACGCCGACGAGACGCTCCGGGCCGAGGGCGAGCCCGAGAGCGAGATCGTGTTCGTGGGCAACGTGATGATCGACTCGCTGCTCCACGCGCTGCCCGTGGCGCGCGCGTCGGGCTTCCGCTCCAAGTTAGGCGTGGACGGCAAGGCCGTCGTGGTCACGCTGCACCGCCCGTCCAACGTCGACGACCCGCGCCGCCTCGCGGGGATCGCGGACGCGCTGCGCGACGTGTCGCGCGACTATGCGGTGGTGTTCCCCGCGCACCCGCGCACCCAGCAGCGGCTCCGCGATGCCGGCATCGACCTGGGCGCCGTGAAGCTCATGGAGCCCGTGGCGTACGCCGAGATGCTGGACCTGGTGCAGGGGGCCCACGTGGTGGTCACCGACTCCGGCGGCCTCCAGGAGGAGACGACGGCCCTCGGCGTCCCCTGCCTAACGGTGCGCGAGAACACCGAGCGGCCCATCACGATCACCGAAGGGACGAACCGGCTGGTGCCGGACCCGGCCGCGCTCGCCGCCGCCGTGCGCTCCGTTAGGCGCACCGAGGCGCCGCGCCGCCCGGAAGGCTGGGACGGGAAAGCGGGGGAACGCATCGCCCACGCGCTCGCCGCGCGCTGACCCCCGTGCGCGCGTCCTCGCGACCGTGACCGCCGCATCCCTGGACACCCGGCTCGCGACCGGGTACGCCGGATCGACGTCGGAACCGCGCGTGCCCGCGCTCGACGGCGTGCGCGGCCTCGCGATCATCGCCGTCATGATCAACAACATCTATCCGCCCACCCACGGCGGCCTCCCCGGCGCCTCCGGGTTCGTCTGGCACCTCTCGAACCTCGGCTGGGTCGGCGTCGATCTGTTCTTCGTGCTGTCGGGATTCCTGATCACCGGCATCCTGAGCGACACGAAAGATGGGCCGCACTATCTGCGCAATTTCTACGGACGCCGGATCGTCCGCATTTTCCCGCTCTTCTATGCGGCGCTGTTCGTCATTTATTTCGTCGTCCCGCCGCTGCTCCACCATCCCGCGCACAGCGTTGCCCAACTGCACCGGCTGAGGTGGTTCGAGTGGTTGTACATGGGCAACTTCGGCTACTACTTGGTCGGATATCCGCCGTTTCCGACCGTGCATCTGTGGTCGCTCGCGGTCGAAGAGCAGTTCTATTTTCTGTGGCCGCTCATCGTCCTCAAGGTCGAGCGGCAGAAGCTCGTGAAGCTGTGCGCCCTCCTCATCGCGGCGAGCGTCGCGCTGAGCGTCCTCTGGATGCTCACCGTGGGAGACGAGAAGGCACTCTATCTCCTCACGCCGTTCCGCGCGCAGGGTCTGCTCCTCGGTGCCTTGATGGCGCTCACGCTGCGCGGTCCGGGAGGAGCCCGTGCCCTGGCTCGATGGCTTACGCCCGTGGCGCTCGTCTGTGCCGGCCCTGCGCTCGCGCTCATGATCTGGACCGAGCTCAGCCGCTCGAGGCTCGCCGCCGCCGTCGTCGGGACGGTCGGATTCCCGCTGATCGTGTTCTCGTTAGGCGGCCTGCTGTTGGCCGCGTTGGGCGCCGCCCCGGGATCGCGCACGCACCGGTTCTTCACCGGCAGGACCATGCGCTTCATGGGGCGCTACAGCTACGCGATGTACGTCTTCCACGAGTTCGTGTTGTGGGGCGCCAACTCCTTCGCGCCGTGGACCCTGGCGCCGCCCGCGGTGATGCGGTCGCACGTTCCGCTGGGACTCGTGGTCCTCTTCGGCGTCAGTGGCGTGACCATTGCGCTGGCGCTCCTCAGTTGGCACCTGTACGAAAAACAGTTCTTGAAGCTCAAGCGGTATTTCCCGTATGCGCGAGAGGTCCGGCAGGACACTGGGATGGCGCCGGACGTCGCGACCGCCGCGATCCGCTGACGCGCGGCCACGAGCGTCTGGTTTTCTTTATCCGAGCTCCCGTTGACCGCCTCTCTCGATCGCGATCAATACTTTCGCACCGATGATCTGCGCGAAGGCGTCGCCGGCCGAGCCATTCGCGGCGGCGCGTTCACGGTCGGATCGCAAGCCTCGCAGTTCCTCATCGGCTTGCTCGCCACGATGGTCATGGCGCGGCTTCTCACGCCGCGCGACTACGGCCTCATCGGCATGGTCACCGTCGTCACCGGATTCCTCACGATCTTCAAGGACATCGGGCTCTCGCGCGCGACGATTCAGCGCGCCGTCCTCACGCACGACGAAGCGAGCAGCCTGTTCTGGATCAACGGCGCCGTGGGCGTGTGCATCGCGCTGCTCACGGCGGCCATCGCGCCGGCCATCGCACGGTTCTACGGCGAGCCCCGCCTAACGAACATCACCATCGCCCTCGCGTGCGGATTTCTCGTGAGCGGCTTCAGCGTCCAGCACCAGGCGCTGCTCCGCCGCCGCATGCGCTTCGCCATCGTCGCCGCCAACGACGTGTTCTCCGTCACGCTCGCCAGCGTCGTCGGCATCGCCATGGCCTACAAGCAGATGTCGTATTGGGCCATCGTCGGCAACCAGCTCACCTTCACCGTGAGCGGCGCCATCCTCGCCTGGACCGTGTGCCGCTGGCGTCCCAGTCTGCCCAAACGCAGCACGCCGGTGCGCGAGATGCTCGCCTTCGGCGGCAACATCACCGGCTTCACGGTACTCAATTATTTCTCGCGCAACACCGACGACCTGCTCATCGGCCGCTTCTGGGGCTCGCAGCAACTCGGCCTTTACGCGAAGGCGTACCAGCTGCTGCTCTTCCCGCTCAACCAGATCAACCTGCCCATCGGCGGCGTCGCCGTTCCCACGCTGAGCCGTCTCGTGGATGAGCCCGAGCGATACCGCGCCGCGTTCGCGCGCACGCTCGACAAGATCGTGCTGATCACGATGCCGCTCGTCGTGTTCTTGATGGTGTGTTCCGATTGGCTCATCGCCGTCGTGCTCGGGTCCCAATGGGTGGGAGCGGCCAAGATCTTCATGTGGCTCGCGATTGCCGGCTTCGTGCAGCCGATCGGTTATACAACGGGATGGCTGTTCACCAGCCAGAATCGAACGGGCGAGCTGCTGCGATGGGGCGTCATGAGCTCGTTCCTCGCCGTCGGATCGATTGCCGCCGGTGTGCACTGGGGCGCCGAGGGCGTGGCCATGTCGTACGGGCTCACGAGCGCACTGATAACGACGCCGCTCAACCTGTGGTGGGTTGGCCGGCGCGGGCCCGTGCGCACGTGGGACTTCTACAAAACGAGCGCGCCATTCGCCATTTCTGCTATCATTGCCGGCGGCGCTGTGTACGTATTCCACCATTTCGCGCACCCGGCCCACGAGCTGGTCGGCTTGATCATCGGTTTCTGCATCACAATCGTGGTGTTTCTCGCGGTGCTGTCGGCAGGGTCTGCCGGGCGCGCCGCTCTCCGCGACGTGGTCGTGTCGCTCGAGCACCTTCGGGGGCGGGCGTAAGAAAAATCTTTCGCGGGTCGGGCTGGAATAAACCTTTCTGGCGGCTCGCGTTCTGCAGGACGGTGAGGCATGCGGGCTGCCGTCGTCACCACGTATTTCCCCTCGGTGTCCCAGACTTTCGTGCTCGACCAGATCACCGGTCTCAGCGCGCGTGGACACGAGGTCGACATCTATGCGCTCGGCCCCGAGCCGAATAGCGCCGGTGTTGTTGGGCGCGGCGAGCGTGATCCGCTCGACGACCGCACCTACTATCAGCCGCGCACGCCGCGGCACCCGGTCGCCCGTGCGTTAGGCATCCCGAGTCTCTTGCGCGGCGCGTGGCGCGGGCGCGCGGGCACCGCGCTGCGCACCGTGCGCCGCACGCCGGCCGAACCGATTGGCGTGCTGTACGAGGGCGCGCCGTTCCTGGGGCGCGGTCCGTACGACGCGATTCTGTGTCACTTCGGATCGAACGGTGAGCGCGCGCTCCGCGTGCGTGACGCCGGCATGGTGCGAGGGCCGATCGTGACGGCGTTCCACGGCGCGGACATGAGCCGCTACGTCCGGATGCACGGCGCCGCGGTGTACCGCGACCTGTTCGCGCGCGGCGATCTGTTCTTGCCCGTGAGCGCATACTGGGCGAATCGCCTCGCGGAGCTCGGATGCCCAACGGACCGGATCGCCGTCCATCACATGGGCATCGACCCGAGCCGGTTCAAGTTCACGGTTCCGCGCTTGCCGACGGTGGACCAGCCCGTGCGCGTCGTCTCGGTGGCGAGGCTCGTCGAGAAAAAAGGGCTGGCGTACGCGGTCCGAGCGGTCGCCGCGCTGCGGCGCGACGGCATCGACATCGCGCTCGACATCGTGGGTGACGGCCCGCTCCGCGCGTCGCTCGAGTCGCTCATTGCAGAGCTCGGCATGTCGAACGCCGTGCGGATCATCGGGGCGCGGTCGCGGGACGAAGTCGCGCGCGCGATGGAAGCCGCCCACCTGTTCGCGGCGCCGAGTGTGACCGCGAGGGACGGGGACATGGAGGGGATCCCGGTGGCACTCATGGAGGCGATGGCGTCGGGCGTCCCCGTCGTGGCCACACGGCACAGCGGGATTCCGGAGCTGGTCGAGGACAAAGTGAGCGGACTGCTCGTGTCCGAGCGCGACACCGATGCGCTGGCCGCCGCGTTTCGGTGGCTCGTGGAGCATCCGGAGCGGTGGATGGCGATGGCTTCGGCCGCGCACGACGCGGTCGAGCAGAATTTCAACGGCGAGCGGCTCAACGATGAGCTCGTCACGCTGCTCGAGGGTGTTGGCGGACACGAGTCGCGTGAGGTCGGCGGCGGATCGCGGCCGCGTATCGTTTCGTCCACGCCGCTTGGCGAGGAAGGTCGCAGTGCACCGCGTTCGGGTGCACCAACCGCTTGACCCACAGGCCTTTGCCTCGTCATAGTTGAGAGCCGATTGATGACGAATTTTTACACACCGCGGGTTTGCGCATCCCGTGCAAATCTTGCGGTAGCTGTGTCCGCTAGCGGTTGGGGCACGCCGACGCTGTACGCGAGAGAACGCGATGTCGAGCAGTGGGGAAATGTGTTGGCAGTTGCTGTACACGAAATCCCGCGCCGAAGAGTGGGTGGAGGTGAATCTGCGGAGGCAGGGCTACTCGACGTTGTTGCCGCGCGTGCGGGCGCGATCGGGATATCGGCCATTGTTTCCGCGATACATTTTTGCCGGCTTCGAGGCGGAGCGCTCCGTGCGCGAGTTGCGGAGCACGCGTGGCGTCTCGTACGTGGTGCAGTGCGGGGATCATGCGGCGCGGGTGCCGGTGGATGTGATCGCGGAGATCACGGGTCGGATGGATCCGTGGGGCGTGGTGGTGGTGGATGCGGCGGCGAAGCCGGGGTCGTTGTTCGGGACGGCGGAGCGGGAGCGGGTGCGGGCGTTAGTCAGGTTTGCGGAGGCGGGGTGGCGGGTGCGGGTGGCGTAGGCGTGCGAGCGTACGCGCGGTGATGCGGACGCGAGTTCCTTCCTAGAGCGGGTTCCCAATTACAACTGCTGACGTGACGACCGGCGTGACATCCGCCGAGCGCGCTGCCGATGAGGCGCAGCGCGTGGTGGACGAGCGTCTGGACGACGGCGTGCCGATCATCGTCATCGACGGACACACGTCCTGGCGGCGATGGTTCGCCGATCTATACGCGTACCGCGGCGCCCT
>DASYXE010000223.1:0-10687 GCA_035935375.1 Gemmatimonadaceae bacterium
CCCGCATGTCGGGCGAGATCGCGGGGGTCGCCATCGCGAATCGCATCAGGAATCCGAGCAGGAGCGACCCGGTGACGTTGATGACCAGGGTACCGGCCGGAAAGCCGGGACCGAACCGGTGCTGCACCGCCGCGCCGAGCAGCAGCCGCGCCACGCCGCCGATTGCGCTGCCTAACGCAACGGCGAGGATCATGGCCACGCCGCGACCGCCTCCACCGCGGCGTCGGGCGACGCCAGCAGAAACGAGAGGTCGGAGCCGGGCGGGAAATCGACCGCCTCGCGTCCGGCGATGAAGACGCGCGCTCCGGCGCCACCCTCGGGACGGCCGGTCAATTCCACGAACCCACCCGATACGCGCAGCGCGCTCCCTTCGCGCAAACCCACCACCGGCACCCGCGGATGCAACACCAAGAATTCCGCGATGCGCTCGGCACGCGTTTCACCTTGGTGCCCGGGCGGATGAAAATCCGTGTAGTGCGCGTTGATCTGGAATGGCACCAGCCCGAGCGCGCCGAGCCCGGGCGGCTCGGCGATGGGCATGTCGTTGGTGGTCGCGATCGTCGGACACGCCACCACCGACCCGGCACTCCAGCCGATGTAGGGCACGCCCGCGCGCACGCGTTCGCGCATCACGCCGAGGAGGCCGGATACCGCGAGTTGCCGCAGCAGCTGGAACGTGTTGCCGCCGCCGACGATGATGGCTTCCGCGTCGCGCACCGCCCGCGCCGGGTCCGGCGCATGGTGCACCGACTCGACCTCCACGCCTAACGGCGTGAAGATCTCGTGCACCCGCTCCGCGTACACGTCCAGCGAGAACGAGACGGCCGCGAACGGGATGAACACCGCGCGCCCAACGCCGGCCAGCGCGTCCTCCAGCGCCGCGCGCGCGTACACGAGCACGCGGCCGTCGGCGTCGCGCGAGTTGCTCAACAGCAACAGGCGGCGCGACGCCGGCGATCCCGCCGTTTCATCAGGCATCGGTCGACGCTCCGTCGTCGTCCACGGCGCGCCAGCTGCCCGTGATGTCGATCGGCCAGCTCGCCGGCCGCTCTTCCTCTGGTAGGTGCGGGCGATACATGATCACCTTCGCCCGCTCGAGCGTGATCAGCCCGCCGCCGATCATCCCGTCCAGGTCGGGCAACAGCGCCTGGATCTGTTCCTCCGTATCCACCACTTCGATCACGATCGGCAAGTCGAGCGACAGCACCTCGATGCGGTCGCTCTTGATGCGCGAGCTGGCGCCGAATCCCATGATCGCGCGCAGCACGGTCGCGCCCGCGCAGTGCCGCCGGCGCAACAGCTCGACGATCTCACGATAGAGGGGCTTGCCGTTGTGCTTGTCGCGTTCGCCGATGTGGATGCGCATGAGCACGCGCTCGCCCTTGAAGCCGTGCATCGTCGGCGCTCCGCCGGTCTCAGGCATTGTAGTGCTCTTCGTCCAAGCGGAGCTCGCCTTCCACATCGTCGTAGCTGAACAGCTCCGCGTACCGGCCCCAGTCGATGAGCGTCTCGAACTGGCGCCGCGCCTCCGCGCGCGTGAACGAGGTCTCGAGCTCCGCCAGCAGCTCTTCGGCGAGCAGCACGCGCGACGGACTCGCCTCCAACCGGTGCACGACCTCGCGCATGAGCGACAGGTGGTCGAGCACCGCGTGCCGGAACAACGTCTTCTGCGCGTCGAGCTCCAGGGGCGCGAACCGTTGGCCTAACGGAGTGAGATACACGCTGCGCTCCTGGATGTCCGCGAACCCGAGTAGATCCGTTGCCTCGGCGATGCGAATGAGATTCTCGCCGCGCATCTGCAGATCGCGCGCGAGGTCGCTCAACGTGCCGGAATTCCCGATGCCCGAGAGATATTGCACGAAGCCCGTCAGGTCGTCGATGCTCACGTCGGGCAGCGCCTGGTAGCGCCGCGGCCGCGCCGGTTCCGCCTTGCGCCGTTGGCGTGACGGCGCCCGCGCGATGTACTGCTCCACCAGCTGCTCCGCGTCCTCGTCTGGATTCGTGATCACCTGGTAGATCGCATCCACCAGCCGCGAGCGCGTTGGACTCTTTTCCCGCCGCTCCGTTGGGCGCAACCCCTTGAGCTCCACCCGCACGCGGCCCGGATTCGCGCCGAACACGAGAATGCGATCGGCCATCGACACGGCCTCATCGATGTTGTGCGTCACCATCAACACCGACTTGGTCGGCATCGCGCTGTCCGACCACAGATCGCGCAGCTCGCCGCGCAGCGTCTCGGCGGTCAGCACGTCGAGCGCCGAGAACGGCTCGTCCATGAAGAGAATTTCGGGCTGCACGACCAGCGCGCGCGCAAATCCGACGCGCTGCTTCATGCCGCCAGAGAGCTCCTTGGGAAACGCTTCTTCGAACCCATCGAGACCGATGAGGTCGATGGCCCGCAGCGTGCGCTCGCGGCGCTCCGCTTCCGGTACCTCCGTGGCCAAGAGGCCGAGCTCCACGTTCTGGTACACGGTGAGCCACGGGAAGAGCGCGAATCCCTGAAAGACGATCGCGACCTGTCGGTTAGGCCCGTGTAGCGGCGCGCCGCGCGCGAGCACGCGGCCGTCCGACGGCTGCAACAGGCCCGCGAGGATGCGCAGCAGCGTCGACTTTCCCGAGCCCGACGGGCCGAGCAGCGCCACGAACTCGTCCTCGCGCAGCTCGAGGTCGATGCGATCCAGCACCGGCGCCGTGTCGTCGCTGAAGAACTTGCGCACGCCTTCGGCGGCCAGCAGCACGGTGCCGGGCGGCTTCGGAGCAAGTGTGCGCGTCGTGGTTGCCATCGGTGGTCCAGGTCCAGTCGAATCAGCCGAGCCGGAAACGCGTTTCCGCGTAGCCGTAGAGTCGGCGCCAGAGCAGACGGTTGATCACGATCACGATGCCGGCCATGACGAGCGTACCGGCGAGCAGGATTGGGAAGTCGCCGCGCTCCGCCGCATCGGCGATCAGCGCCCCCAACCCGGTCGTGCTCGTGGTGTGTCCCGCGAACGTCACGTACTCGGCAACGATGCTCGCGTTCCAGGCGCCGCCCGTGGCGGTGATCATGCCCGTCACGAGATACGGGAAGATGGCAGGAAGAATGAGCGTCTTCCAGCGCCGCCAGCCCGCCACGTGATACATCGTGGCCGCCTCCTTGAGATCGGATGGTATCGCCATGGCGCCCGCGATGACGTTGAAGAGCACATACCACTGCGTGCCGAGCAGCATGAGCGCGACCGCCGCCACGTTGAGCCCGCCCGGAATCGTGAGCAGCGCGAGCAGCAACACGGGGAACACCGCCGTCGCGGGAATCGACGCGGTGATCTGCACGATCGGTTGCAGACGCCTCGCCCAACGCGGATTCGTGCCGATCGCGACGCCGGCGGGAACGGTCCACGCTGCGGCGATCACGAGCGCGATCGTCGTGCGCGCCAGCGTCGCCGCCGCGCTCACGCCCACGCGCCCCCAATCCCATCGCGTTAGGCCACCGAGCGTGTGCACCGCGAGCGCCAGCCCCCACACCACGGCCGCCGCGGCGAGCACGAGTGCCGCGATGCCGACCGCGCGCCGCCGACGCCGGCGTGCAGGCGGCACGTCGGCATCCGAACTATCGGGCGCGTCACCGTTTCGCGACGCGCCGAACGCGCGGTCGATCCGCCGGCCGGCCGGCCGCAACACCCGCGAGCGCAGTGCATCGATCAACCGAGAGGCGCGCAGCGCATCCAGCACCCGCGACGACGGCGCGCCGCTGCCCGCGCTCTCGAACTTGAACCGGTCCGACCACGCCAGCATCGGACGCCAGAGAACCTGGTCGAGCAGCACGATCACGACCACGAGCGTAAGGAGGCCGTACACCAACGCGCGCGTGTCGCCCGCATCGGCCGCCGCCGCGAGGTACGATCCCAAACCGGGCAATCGCAGACGCCCGTCGCCGACCGCGAACTGCTCGCTGGCCATGAGAAAGAACCATCCGCCCGCCCAACTCATCATGCTGTTCGCGATCAGCGAGATCACGCCGAACGGCAGCTCGAGACGCGTGAGCTTGCGCCAGAAGCCGAGGCGATAGATCCGAGCCGCCTCGGTGAGCTCGCTCGGAATCGTGATGAGCGACTGATGAAAGCTGAAGGCGAGGTTCCACGCCTGGCTGGTGAAGATGAGAATCACCGCCGCGAGCTCGAGGCCCAATGTGCGCCCGGGGAACAGCGCGACGAGTCCGAGCACCACGCCCGGCATGAACGACAGAATGGGAATGCTCTGCAAGATGTCGAGCAGCGGCAGCATCACGCGCTCGGCCGCCTTGCTCGACGCGGCAAACCGCGCGTATGCAATCGAGAACACGAGCGACACGATGTACGCGAGCACCATCCGCAGCGTGGAGAGCGCCGCGTAGTAGGGCAGCCGCCATGGCGAGAGCGAGATGCGAAAGCCGGGCGACAACGGCGCGCGCCATTCGGCGGCGGCGCGCATGACACCGAACGTGACGGCCGCGACGGCACAGAGGAGGACGAACTCCACCCACCGCGGCGCGGGCGTCGTGACAACCGGCGCCGCGGGCGCGCGGCCCTCTGTAACGACGGGTGCGATCGGCTGCGCCATCCGGGGTCGAGGTTTGGGAGACGAGGAAGAAAAACGGCGCAGCCCAAAGACGGAAGGGGCCCGCCCGCGGCAACGCCGCGCCGGGCCCCACGGTTCGGCGCAGCCGGCTACTTCCCTTCCAGCTCGTCCGCCAACCGCGTCGACTCGTACACGTTCCGCAGCGCCTCGATGATCGCGCGGGACGACACGCTCACCGACCGCGCCACGTCGTCGGTGAAAATGAATCGGTTAGGCAGAGACTCGATGTTGCCGTCGAAGATGAGCCCCACGAGCTCGCCGTCCCGGTTGATCACCGGACTGCCCGAGTTGCCGCCGATGATGTCGTTGGTCGACACGAAGTCGAGCGGCGTGGAGAGGTCCATCTTGGCGCGCTGCTGCATCCAGCGATCCGGCAAATGGAACGGCGGCTTGTCGTCGAACGCCGTCGCGTGGCCGAACATCCCGTAGAACGTGGTCTTGTATGGCGCAATCGTACCATTGTACGGATAGCCCTTCACGACGCCATCGGTGATGCGCAGCGTGAACGTGGCGTCCGGCGGCAGCTTGGTCTTGTAGACGGCATAGACCGCCTGTCCGACCCGATCCGTGCTTGCCGACACGATGTCGTCGAGGCGCGCCTGGGCCGTCTGCGTCTGATCGGCTAACGGAGCGATCTTGCGCGCCAGCACGATCATCGGATCCGTGGACGAGTCCACCGCCGCGCTGCCGCCGTCCAGCAGCGCCTGGCGCGCGGTGAGCGACGCCAGCTTGGTCCCCGACAACAGCGACGCGGCCACGTCCTCCGGCGCGCGCACGCCCAACACGATCGTGCGGTATGGATCGTTAGGCGAGAGCCCCTGCTGCACCGCCTTGAGGAACGACGTCAGCTCCATCCGCTCCGCGGTCGAGTCGATGGGCTGGTCCACCAGCAGTGCCTGGCGAATACGTGCGAGCCCATCCGCCCGATACTGCGGCAGACGCTTCGCGTCGGCGAGCACGCTTTCCGCCGGCAAACGCACGAGCGCCCCTGCCCAGTTCAGCAACTGCGAGCCGAACGGCGGGTTGAAGCTGAAGCCGTAGTAGTTGCCCTGCGCCGCCATCGCGGTCAGCTGCTTCTCCGCGTTCGCGATCTCGGTCCACGCGCCGCTGTACTTGGGACGCAGCGCGGGATCGGCGTCGACACGCGCGCGCAGATCGCGCTCGAAGGCGACCTTGTGCGCCATGATGGTGGTATCGAGCAATCCCGCGCGGTACCCGGTGATCGCCTTCTTCGAGTTCTCGATGCCGAAGATCAGGTTCTCGTATTTGCGCTTGTTCTCCGCGCTCTGCGCGCTCAGCGTGTTGAGCACGGCGATCGTGCGATCGAACGCGGCGAGCGTGAACGGATACTGGACGTCGCGGAGATACTCCATCTGCGCGAGCGTGAGGAGACGGCCCGTCGACCCCGGGTTGCCGGTCACGAACACGAGGTCCCCCTCGCGCGCGCCGGACTTGCTCCACTTGAGATAGTCCGTCACGACCATCGGCGAGTCGTTCTGGTACACGCGCAGGAGCGCCATGTCGAGGTCGTATCGCGGATACGTGAAGTTGTCCGGGTCCCCCCCGAAGAATGCCGCTTCCTCCTCCGGCACCATCACGAGCCTAACGTCGGTGAATCGCTGATATCGATACAGCGAATACATTCCGCCCTGATAGAGCGCCACCACCTCGCACCGCAGGTGCGTCGACGCCTGACACGCGTTCTGCACCTCGTTGATCGCGGAATCTCGCTGCTGCACCTGCGCGTCCGCCGTCTTGGCGCTGACCGCCCCGCGAATTTGCTGCGTCACGTCGGAGACCGACTGCAACTGGTCGACGTACAGCGTCGAGCACTTGCGTTCGTCGGCCAACGTCGCGGCCACGAAGCCGGTGGTGATGTAGTTGGTATCCGCGGGCGACGCCGACGCCACGCACGCGCGCGCGCAGTGATGGTTGGTGAGCACCAACCCGCGCGCCGATACGAACGACGCCGAGCATCCCGGAAGCCGCACCGACGCGAGCCGCACGTGATTGAGCCACGTCGAGTCCGGTGTAAATCCGTACGTCTGCTTCCAGTACTCGAGCGGCGGTGCATCGAACGTCCACATTGTGCCCGCTTCTTTCACGTACTTCGCCGGACCGAGCGGCACCGGCAACTTCGCCGGCTCTTTTGGCACACGTGTCGGCGGCCTGCGAGTCGTAACCTGCGCCGACGACGTCAATGGAAGCCCAACGGAGAGAACTGCGAGTGCCACAATGGCGCGACGGAGCGGACGGAGCAGGCAGTCGATGTGCATAGGCCTCGTCGAGTCGAAATGGGCGGAAATCGTCCAGAGCCAAATTCGGTCATCGAGCGACGGAGCGAAAGGTCTCCGCCGCTCTCGTCGTGAGCGTGTTCTCGAAGCTGGCACGGAGCTCGCACTGCGGTTGACGCACGAACCCGTGCGGGTTACCATGCGCTCCGCCCAAGCGGGTTGCTCGGACATGCGCGCGCTCGTCTGTTCGAGCACACACGAACCTCTTACACCGCTTGCTCGCACGAGATGCCGCGTCGCTCACACTTTCATCTTGCTGTCATCGCGACGCTCGCGGCCGCTCTCGTGTTGCGCCCCGCGACGCTCCGCGCGCAAGACGGTGTGCGCACCACGCCTCCCGTCGAAGAACCCAAATCCTTCACGGCGTTTCGCCGTTCCGCCATCGAGCTCGGCGATTCGATCGTGGAGCTGGCGCGTGAACAGTTGGGCAAGCGGTATGTGTTCGGTGGCGCGTCGCCGCGGCGTGGCTTCGACTGCAGCGGCTTGGTCAAGTACATCGCGAGCATCCTGCACATCGACCTCCCGCGCACGGCGCGCTTGCAAGCGCGCGCCGGCGAGGCGATCGCAAGAGACACCGCTCAACTCCTGCCGGGCGACCTCGTCACGTTCGGCCGCGGCTCGCGCATCACGCACATCGGGATCTACGTCGGCAACGGCCGCTTCATCCACGCGAGCACCAAGGCCGGCCGCGTGATCGAGACGGCGCTCCTCCGGCCGTCCGCGCGCGGGATCAAACCGTGGCAGGGTGTGCGTCGAATTGCCCTAGCCGACATCGACAATTCGTCGACAAGCGACCCGCCGTTGCGCTAGCGCCGCGTCACGGCTCGCGCACGGTTGCCTCGATAACGAGCCGCGCACCCGTTTTCGGAAAATCCAGCTTCGACAACGAATCCGCCAATGCCGCCGCTCGCGCGCGCGGATCGGCGCGCACGAGGCCTGGTGCACGCTGGCGCGTCGAGATCAATCGCACGGCGCTCACGGCGCCGCGGCGGTCCATGGTCGCGCAGAGCAGCCCGCCGCGATCCAGGGGAGCGTCGAGCGCGAACGGCCCGTACGTCACCAGGTTGCCTAACGAATAGGCGATGAGCGCGCCGTGACGCCACTCGATGGCGCGCACCACGTGCGGTCCGTGCCCAACCACGAGCGTCGCGCCCGCATCGACCGCCGCGTGCGCGAACGCGACCGGATTCCCGCGACGCTCATCCAGATACGTCTCCATCGTGTCGCGCGTGCGCTGGGCGCTCGCGCCCTCCGCGCCGAGGTGCATGGTGACGACGAGTCGCGGATAGCGCGCGGCCGCGCGTGACACGTGCCGTCGCACCGCCGCAAGGTTGCGCGCATCGGGCTCGCCCGAGCTGCCAAAGCCGAGGAACGCAACCGTATCGCCGCGCGATGTGACCACAGGTGTCGCGATGGTGTCCGCGCCCGTCACGTGCACGCCCGCGTGCTCCAACGCATCGAGCGTGTGCGTCAGACCGGTCACGCCGGCGTCGCGCGAGTGATTGTTGGCCACGTTGGCCACCACGTCGCCGCTGTCGCGCAAATGACGGAGCGCTGACGCCGCCGATGTAGGCATCCGGAGCGCGTAACACCGCGCGGTGGCGCCGGTGCACTTGGCTGTCGTGTCGGCGCCGATCACGCTGTCACCGATCGCACCCTCGAGATTCACCAGTACGAGATCGGCGCCCGCATCATTGAGCATCGGGACCAACGGAGCCAACAGATCAGATGGCGCCGGCAGCGCCACAGGCCTGTGACGCATCCATTTGGCGGCGCGATCTACCCACGTCGTGTCGAGATTGGTGCCGAGTGAAACGTCGCCACCCGTGCACACGCGCACGTTGCTCGAGTCCCGCGCCAAGGCTTGCGCGGCGAGGCCAGTCGTGTGCATGGTGCACGGAGCGAAGGCAGCGAAGCAGCCCGCGATGACGCGCGCCCAAGAGGTCGGAGCGCCCGATCGACGCCCTGTCCGCTTTCGGGACACGCATTCCCAATGGCGGGCACCCGACGCGAGCGAATCGAGACTGCCTGCTGGACAAACCATTGCCCTATAAGCGATTGTCCAATCTGTCACTCGGGCACGCTCCTTCCCGTAGGAGAGTGAGCGAAAGCCGCAACTTAGCGGTGCCTATGAACCATCCGAGTCATTGATCTGTGGACATTCCGCGCGAACCACCTAGCAAAAAGAAGCGCAACATCCTGATTGGCGCCGGCGTCGTCGCTGTGGTCGCCATCACGGCTGCACTGAGTCGCCTGAGTCCAGCAGCGCCCCCCGTGGACCGGGCAACGCTCATGATCGACACCGTGCGCCGCGGCGAGATGGTGCGCCAGGTGCGTGGCCCGGGCACTCTGGTGCCCGACCAGATCTTGTGGATCTCCGCCCTCACCGGCGGGCGCATCGACCAGATCTACGTGCGCCCGCCCGCCAAGGTCGAAGCGAATACGCTCATTCTTACCATGTCCAACCCGGACGTGACGCTCGAGCAGCTGAATGCAGACCAGCAGCTCAGCGCTGCCGAGGCCGCCATGGCCAGCCTCAAGACGACGCTGGAAACGCAGCGTCTCAACGAGGAGGGCGTGGTCGCCAACGCCGAGAACCAGTATCAAACGGACAAGCGCGCGGCCGACGTCTCGGTAGCGCTGCTCGCCAAGGGACTCATCTCCACTCAGGACGCCGCCAACGCCAAGAGCAAGGCCGGCGCATCAGAAACTGCGTTCAAGGTGGAAACCCAACGGCTCGATGTGATGTCAAAGACCATCGATGACCAGTTGAAGCTGCAACAGCAGCAAATCGACCGGCTCAAGGCCATCTCGGAGTTCCAGAAGAAGCGGGTGGAATCGATGCAGGTTCGCGCGGGCTCGGACGGGGTGCTTCAGGACATGGATCTGCAGCCGGGGCAATGGCTGCAGCCGGGCACCCTGCTCGCCAAGGTCGCGCAGCCCGGCAAGCTCAAGGCCGAGCTTCGTATTCCCGAGAACCAGGCGGCCGACGTGCAGGACGGTCAGCCCTGTGCCGTGGACCTGCGAAACGGAATCGTCCAAGGACACGTAACGCGTATTGATGCCTCGGCGCAGTCGGGAACGGTGGGTGTGGACGTGGCGCTGGATGGAGCGTTGCCGCCGGGCGCGCGGCCGGACCTGAGCGTGGACGGGACGATCGAGGTGGAGCGCCTCAAGAACGTGCTGTATGTGGGCCGGCCCGCCTACGGACAGCCGGAGAGCACGGTCGGTCTCTTCAAGTTGACGCCGGACGGCAAGGAAGCGACGCGCGTGAACGTGAAGTTAGGCAGGGCATCGGTTACGACCATCGAAGTAGTTCAGGGTCTCAATGTCGGCGACAAGGTGATCATCTCCGACATGTCGCAGTGGGATTCGCACGACCGCGTCAGTTTGCACTGATCGGAACCACCGGATTCGCCGAGCACACGCTCAAGCCTCCAACCTCGACCCCGCCTCCCATGGATTCCGTGTCGCCCACACCCGTGCCTGCTTCGGCGGGCAGTTCCTACACCTCGGCCGCGTCGGACGGCAAGCCGCTGATCCGTCTCGATTCGATCGCGAAGATCTTCTACACCGACGAGGTGGAGACGCACGCGTTGGCTGGCGTGCACCTCGAGGTGCCGCCGGGCGAGTACCTGGCGATCGCGGGACCGTCGGGCTGCGGCAAGACGACGCTGCTCTCGATCCTCGGGCTGCTCGATTCACCCAGCGAGGGCAACTACATCCTGGGCGGCGAGCACGTGGCCGGCCTCACGGCGGCGCAGCGCGCCAAGATCCGCAACCGGCAGATCGGGTTCATC
>DASYXE010000224.1:0-5015 GCA_035935375.1 Gemmatimonadaceae bacterium
CGATCGAGCCGGCCTCGCGTGCGCGTGCGATCACGGTCTCGCGGTCACCATCGAACGCGGGGTCGGCCAGGTGCGTGTGGCTGTCCAAGAACGGTGCCATGATGCAAAACCGCCGCCCGTTAGTGGGCGGCGGCTCCGGGAAGCGTCGTTCGATTCAGGATTCGCCGCTCGCTTTGCGGCGCTGCTGCTGCGGCGGCGTGGACGATGGTGTGGATCGCACCGAACGCGGCCCAACGCCGCCCTTCTCGCCAAGCGCACGCGGCCACTTGCGCTCGATCCACAACAAGATGACCGGCGCGACGTAAATCGAGCTGAATGTACCCGTCACGACACCGAACATCATGACCAGTGCGAAGGGCCGGATCACTTCTCCACCCAACAGCGCCAACGCCGTGAGACAGGCGAAAACGGTGGTGTGCGTGAGCACCGACCGCGGCAACGTCTCGTTGACACCACGGTTGAGTGTCTCGTACAGCGATTCCTTTCGTCGCTTGCGGAGATCTTCGCGGACACGGTCGAAGATGATGATCGTGTCGTTGAGTGAGTAGCCGATCATCGTTAGGACACCGCCCACGACGATCAGCGATATCTCGAGGTGGAGATACTTGATGAAGGCGAGGGTGCCCAGAATGTCGTGCGCCGTGGCAATGACCGCGGCGAGTCCGAACCGCCACTCGAACCGCCACGCCAAATAGATCAGGGTGATGACGAATGACAGGAGCACGGCGTAGAACGCCTTCTGTCGAAGCTCACCACCCACCTTCGGACCAACGGCCTCGGTGCGGTCAACGCGAAACGCCGGCGGCGGACCGTATTTCTTGGTGAGTGCGCCGGTGATGTCACCGGCCACGGACTCGGCGCCGCGCGTCTGTTGGGCGACCGACCGCGGATCCTGCGCGCGGATGATGAGCACCGAGTCTTTGCCGAATGTTTGAATCTCGGCACCCTTGATGCCCGCCGCGTCGAGCGTGCTGCGCACGTCGCCGACATCCGGCGCCTTGGGGAAGCTCACCTGCATGAGCGTGCCGCCGGTAAACTCGACGCTGTAGTGATAGCCGGAAATCGCGATCGCGATGATTCCCGGCAGCATGAACAGCAGCGTCACGATCGTGGTGATCTTCCACAATCGGATGAAGTCGATTTTGGTGTCGTGCAGGATGCGCAGCATCAGATACTCAACTGGCGGGCGCCGCGGGTGCGGTTGAGCCACAAGAGGTAGAACGTCCGAACCACGAAGATCGCGCTCACCATGGACGCCGCAATGCCGCAGATGAGCGTCACGGCGAAGCCCTTCACCGGACCCGTGCCGATCCAGTACAGCACGGCGGCCGTCAGCGCGGTCGACACGTTCGAGTCGACAATCGCCGACATCGCATGACGAAAGCCTTCGTCGATGGAGGCGCGCACGGTTTTCCCTCGCGCCATCTCTTCTCGTATTCGCTCGAAGATCAGCACGTTGGCGTCCACCGCGATGCCGACGGACAGCACCATGCCGGCGATGCCCGGCAGCGTGAGCGTGGCATCCAGACCGGCGAGCAGCGCCAGCGTGAACAGGACGTACAAGCCGAGCGCGATGACAGCCAGGAAACCCGAGAAGCGATAGTACCCGAGCATGATCAGCACGACTAACGCAACGCCCAGAATGCCGGCCTTGATGCCGTCGTGGATCGAGTCTTTGCCTAACGTCGCGCCGATGGTGCGCGAGTCGACCACCTTGAGGGGAACCGGCAACGCGCCGGCGCGCAGGACCAGCGCCAAATCCTGCACGGCCTGCAGCGGCTGTCCGCGCATCGTGATTTGACCGCGCGTACCGATGGCGCTTTCGATCACCGGCGGACGTCCCATCACCTTGCCGTCGAGCACGATGGCCATGTAGTCGTTGACGTGCTTCCCCGTCTCCTGCCGGAAGCGGCGGCCGCCTTCGCTGTTCAGCGTGAACTGAACGATGTTGCCTTCGACCGGATCGGTCGCGGGCTTGGCATCGGTGAGATACTCGCCGGTGATGATCGGCTTGCTGTCGACTACGTAGAGCGGCGTGACCTTGTTGTCGGCGCTGACATCCGAGGTGGTGCCCCAGAGCAGCGACTTGCCGGGCGGCAGGGCCGCCGCGACATCCGGGTAGGAGATGTACTTGCTCAACGTCGGCACGTCGCTCGTGCTCACGAAGTACTCGCCCGGTATTTGACCCGGTTGAATCAAGCGGCTGAACGGACCGTTGCTGGCGCCACTCAAGATGCCCGTGTCGGAAGTGTCGGACTTGGCGGTGGTCGTGTCGCTCTTGGCAGCGCCTTTCGCCGCCGCAGCGCCTTTCGTCGCCGTGCCACCTTTCGCCTTCCCAGAATCAGCCTTCGCTTTCGCGCTGTCGCTCGGAGTGAAAAGCGAGGAAATCGCCGATTTGTTGGTGTCTGCGCTCGGCGGCGCTGGGGCGGCGCCAGGGGTCGCCTTGTCGTACCCCTTGTTCCGCACGATCTGGTCGATGTGCGGCATCACCTTGTCGAGGGCGTTCGTTTTGTCGGTGATCTGAAACTCGAGGAACGCCGACTTTTCGACGAGCTGTTCCGCGCGCTGCTGATCCGTGACGCCAGGGAGCTCGACCGTGATCCGGTCTGTGCCAACTTTGCGCACGTCCGTTTCGGCGACTCCCAACTGATCGATGCGATTCCGCACCACTTTGAGCGCGCGGTCGATAGCCTCCGGCTTGTTGGCGACTGCGCCCTTCGATTCATCGACCTCGAGGGCCAGGTACATCCCGCCCTGCAAATCGAGGCCTTTCTTGAGGGGCACGTGCCTCTCGGTGGTGTCGTACCACACACCGCTCTGGTTCAGCTGCCGAATGGAGACGTTGCGCGGAAACAGCGCCCATACGGACACGCCGACGAGCACGAGAATGAGGATGACGCGGTTGCGGATAGTGGCCATGCGACGGCGGGAGGATGGGGCCGCGGAGATTCCGGTAAAGTATTGAAGGTTACCGAGCTAGCGCGCTTCAGTCAACGCGCCGAGCAAGGATGGCGCGGGCACGCACGTCATCGCGCCGGAGCTGTGCCTTGAGCTCGTCCGGGCCGGCGAACGCCCTGGTCTCGCGCAGGCGTTCCACGAAGTCGACCCGCACCGACGCCCCGTACAGGTCGAGGTCGGTGTCGAACAGGTGGACCTCGAGCGAACGCACGTGATCGCCGAACGTGGGACGGCCGCCCAGGTTCATCATACCCCCGAACGCACCGGCCGGCGTTTGCGCTCGAACGGCATAGACGCCATCGGGCGGCAGCAGCTTGCGGGCGGGCGGCGACTCGAGATTGACGGTGGGAAAGCCTAACGCCCGGCCGCGTTGCTCGCCGCGGCGAACCCGGGCCTGCACCGAGTACGGACGCCCGAGCGCCTGTGCGGCGTGGCGGAGGTCGCCTCCCGCCACCGCGCGGCGAATGAGCGTGGACGACACGACGCGTCCATCGCCGGTCGCAACGGCACTCACGACCTCGACGCCGAACCCGCGCTCGTGGCCGAGTGCGCGCA
Organism: Gemmatimonadaceae bacterium; assembly: GCA_035935375.1. GTDB lineage: Bacteria > Gemmatimonadota > Gemmatimonadetes > Gemmatimonadales > Gemmatimonadaceae > JADGGM01. Next base: position 3,514 of record DASYXE010000224.1, read on the forward strand.
TGACGTCGACGTCGCCTTCCCGTCCGCGTCCGAAGCCGTGGTCGTGGCCGATGACGAGGTGTTTGACGTGGAAGCGGTGGCGGAGCACTTCGTCCACGAACTGCGCGGCGCTGTACCGCTGCAGCACCGGCGTGAACGGGACGATGGCCATGTAGCGCACGCCGCTCTCGGCCACCACCTCGAGTTTTTCTTCGCCGACGGTGAGGAGGAGCGGCGCGGCGGTCGGGTTGACGACCTCGAGCGGGTGCGGGTCGAACGTGACGAGCACGCTGTCGAGCGACATGTCCGTGGCGCGGGCGACGATGCGGGCGAGGACGTCGCGGTGGCCCAGGTGGACGCCGTCGAAGGTGCCGACGGTGACGACGGTGCCGCGTCCGTTCGGCGGCAGGCCGGAGCCGTCGCGGCGACCGATGCGCTCAGTCATCGGCGAGGACCGTGCGGGCATGCCACCAGTCGCCGGTCCGTTGGGCGATGGCCACGAGGGCGCCGGCGTGGTCGACGAGCGCGGCGCGGTCGGCGCCGCCGTCGGCGCCAGGGACATCCCGGCCCTGCCGCACCTGCCTAACGGAATCCGCGTCGAGCGCCACCACGGGCATCGAGGGCACCGCGGCCACGGGCGGCAGCATGGCGGGGGTACCGCCGCGCAGGGCGTCGAGCGTGGCCGCGTCGCGGATGTCGAAGGGCCCGCTGCGCAGCCGGCGCAGCGCCGCGAGGTGCGCCGCGCTTCCCGCGGCGCGCCCCACGTCCCGCGCCAACGCGCGGACGTAGGTGCCGCCACTGCAGGTCACCGTGACGTCCACGTCGCGTTCGCGCCACGCGCGCGCGACCCACGCGTGCACCGTGACGCTGGCGGGAGCGAGATCGAGCGGCGAGCCGCGACGCGCCGCGGCGTGGGCGCGCTGCCCCGCCACCTGCTTGGCCGAATAGGCCGGCGGCCTCTGATCGACGGCTCCCGTTAGGCCGCGCATCGCCTGCTCCACGACGGCGCGATCGGGAACCGGCGCGGTGCGCACGACGCTGCCGGTGCGGTCGTCGGTGTCCGTCTCCGCGCCCAACCGGATGGTCGCCTCGTACACCTTGGGCTCGCCCTCGAGATACGGCAGGAGCCGCGTCGCGCGGCCGACGAGCAGCACGAGCAGTCCGGTCGCGAACGGGTCGAGCGTCCCGCCATGCCCTACCCGCTTCACGCCGAGTGCCCGTCGCGCGACCGCGACCACATCGTGCGAGGTGCACTCCGCGGGCTTGTCGACCAGCAGCAGTCCGTCAATCGTCGGCATCCGCGTCGCCCGGCGTCGCATCGCCGGTTGCGGGCTCGGCCCGCAGGCGCGCGAGCAGGGACTCGATGCGCGTCGCGTGCGCGGCCGTCTCGTCGCGGCGGAACTCGATCTCGGGCGCGAGGCGGAGCCGCAGCGCGCGCGCGACCAACGGGCGCAAGTGGCCGGCGAGGCTGGCCAGGCCCTCGAGCGTCGACGCGTGCGCGGCCTCATCGCCTAACACGGTGA
>DASYXE010000225.1:0-3677 GCA_035935375.1 Gemmatimonadaceae bacterium
GGGCGTCCGCGCATGGTCACGGGGGACATGATCCGGCCGGGGGCCGTCGTGATCGACGTCGGTATCAACCGGGTGGCCGATGCATCCGCGAAGAGCGGATACCGCCTCGTCGGCGACGTGGACTTCGACAGCGCGCGCAAAGTGGCGTCGCTCATCACGCCCGTGCCGGGCGGGGTGGGACCCATGACCATCGCGCTGCTCCTGCGGAACACCGTCCGCGCGGCGGAGCGCTCGGCGTGACCAAGCCTGGTCCGCGGCGCACGTCGCCGCCGGACGCGCCCGACCTCTTCGACGCGCCGGGCCCACCGCCGCGGCCGCGCGCGCCGCGGCGCCGGCCGGATTCGCCTGACGTGGGCGATGGCGGCTCGCCCGAGAGCGCCATCAGCGTGTCGACGCTCACCCGCACGGCCAAGGACATCGTCGAGGGCGCGTTCCCGCCGCTCTGGGTGCGCGGCGAGGTGACCAACTTCAACGCGCACCGGAACGGCCACTGGTACTTCTCGCTGCGCGATTCCATGGCCCGGGTACGGTGCGTGATGTGGGCGACCGAGGCGCGCCGACTGCCCGCGCCGCCCGACGACGGGATGCAGGTGACTGCGTTAGGCAGAATGTCGGTATACCCGGCGCACGGCGAGATGCATCTCATCGTCATGGCGCTCGAGGCCTCCGGCGACGGCCTGTGGCGCAAGGCGCTCGACCAGTCGATCACGCGCCTCACGGCCGAAGGGCTGCTCGACCCCCAGCGCAAGCGGCGCGTGAGCGCCCACCCCCGGCGCATCGCGGTCGTCACGAGCCCGGACGGCGCGGCACTGCGCGACATCATCGCGGTCGTCCGGCGCCGGTGCCCCATCGTCGAGGTCGTGGTGGTGCCGGCGCGCGTGCAGGGCGACGGCGCGGCACGCGAGCTCGTCGCCGCCATCCGGCGGGTGAGCCGCTGGCGCGAGGTGGACACCGTCATCGTTGGGCGCGGCGGCGGCTCGCGTGAAGATCTCTGGGTGTTCAACGATGAGCGCGTCGCGCGCGCGCTCGCGGCGTGCACGATTCCCACGATCTCGGCGGTGGGGCACGAGGTGGACGTCACGCTCTGTGATCTCGTCGCCGACCTGCGCGCGGCCACGCCGTCGGCGGCCGCCGAAGCCGCGGTGCCGGTGTTGGCGGAGGTTCGCGCGCGACTCGCCACGCGAACGGTCGACCTGCGCGTCGCGCTCGAGCGCCGCGCCGTGCGCGCCCGTCGGCACTTCGAGGAAACCGCGCGCGACATGCGCGACACCCTGGAGCGTGTGACTGTCCGACGCCGGAGCCGGCTCGAGATCGCGGCGGGACGCCTGCATGCCCTGAGCCCGCTCGCTACGTTAGGCAGAGGCTACGCGCTCGCGACCGACGACCGGGGCCACGCGCTCATGAGCGCCTCGCAGTTCGAGCGCGGTCGCGCGTTTCGGCTGCGGTTGCGCGACGGCCAGGTGGACGCGCGCACTGAGCACACGGCCGTCGACCCCGCGCCGCACCCGCGCCCAACGGAGCGGTGACCGTGCCCTACGAAGAAGACCTGGCGCGCATCGAAGCGATCGTGGCCGAGTTGGGCCGCGACGACGTCGCACTCGACCGCGCGCTCGCTCTGTTCGAGGAGGGCGTCGAGCGGCTGCGCGCCGCGTCCAAGGCGCTCGAGCGCGCCGAGGCGCGCGTGCGCGTGCTCATCGAGCGCGCCGATGGAACGTTCGAGCTTGGCCCCTTCGACGGCTGACGCGGTCGCGGACCGGTTCGCCGGCGACCGCGCGGCGGTCGACGCGGCGCTGCACGCCCTCTGCGCGCGCGGGCTCGCCGGCGTGCCTAACGACGTCTCGGCCGCCATCCGCTACAGCATGCTCGGGGAAGGGAAACGCCTCCGCGCGCTGCTGCTGCTCGCGGCCTATCGCGCATCGGGCGGTGCGGGCGACGCCTACCCGCTCGCTGCCGCCGTGGAGATCGTGCACGCGTACTCGCTCGTCCACGATGACCTCCCTTGCATGGACGACGACGACGTGCGCCGCGGGCGCCCCACGACGCACAAGGTTCACGGCGCCGTGGTCGCCGCGACCGCGGGCATCGCGATGGTGCCGCTCGCGGCGCGTGCGGCGTGCGACGCCGCTGCCGCGCTCGGGTTGCCGCTGGCCGCCCGCGGCGCCATTGTTCGAGAACTGATGCGCGCATCCGGTGCGGGCGGCATGGTGGGCGGACAGCTCCTCGATCTGGCCGGCGAGGGACATACGCTGTCGCTCGCCGATCTCGAGCGGGTACACGGGGCGAAAACCGGCGCGCTCATCGCGGCGTCCGTGCGCATCGGCGGGATCGCGGCGCGCGCGAACGCGACGCGCGCCGAAGCGCTCGACCGGTACGGCCGGGCCGTGGGCCTGGCGTTTCAGATCGCCGACGATGTGTTGGACGTCACGTCGACCACGGCGCAGTTGGGCAAGACGGCCGGCCGCGACGCGGCGTTGGGCAAGAGCACCTATCCCGCCCTCCTCGGCATTCCGGGCGCGGTCGCCCGGGCGGACGCGCTCACCCGCGAGGCGTGCGATGCCTTACGCGAGCACGGGGTCTTGACGCCGGCGCTCGAACGCCTGGCGCGGTTCGTCGTGTTACGTACCTCGTAGTCTCGAGACAATCCACGCATGTCCATTCTCGATCGCATCGATAGTCCAGCGGATCTCAAGACGCTCACGCGCGACCAGTTGCGCACGCTCGCGACGGAGCTTCGGGTGGCGTTGATCGACAGTTGCTCGCGCACCGGCGGCCACATCGGCGCCGGGCTCGGCGTGGTGGAGCTGTCGGTGGCGCTCCATTACGTGCTCGATACGCCGCACGACCAGATCGTGTGGGACGTCGGACACCAGGGCTATCCGCACAAGATGCTCACGGGGCGGAAGGCGCGCTTCGAGACGCTCCGCCAGGAGGCGGGCATCTCCGGGTTCCTCAAGCGGGACGAGAGTCCGTACGACGCCTTCGGCGCCGGGCACGCCGCCACGGCGATCTCGGCTGCGTTAGGCATCGCGACCGCGCGCGATCTGCGCGGCGAGGACTTCCGCGTCGCGGCGGTGGTCGGCGATGGCGCGCTCACGAGCGGGTTGGCGTACGAGGGGCTCAACAACGCCGGCGCGTCCGACCGCGACATCATCGTCGTCCTGAACGACAACGAGATGTCCATCGCGCCGAACGTCGGCGCCATCTCGAAGTATCTCGGCTCGATCCAGCGCAACCCGATCTACAACCGCGTGCGCGGCGCGATCGGGTTCGTCGTGGACGAGCTGCCCGGACCACTCTCCGGCATCGGCACCCTCGTGCGCCGGTGGGAAGAGAGCATGAAGAGCTTCCTGACACCGGGCGTGCTGTTCGAGGAGCTCGGCTTCCGGTATTTCGGGCCGATCGATGGACACGATATCACCGTGCTCGTCGACACGCTCGAGGCGGTGAAAGGCATGCGGACGCCGCGCCTCGTGCACGTGATCACGCAGAAAGGGAAGGGCTTTCCGGCGGGCGACCACTCGGAGAAGTGGCACGCGCTGCCGCCGGGCCACGACCCGGCGACCGGCAAGCCGCGCCGCTTGTCCACCGCCAACCCGGCCTACACGGCGGTGTTCGGCAAGGGCCTAACTGAGTTGGGCGCGGAGCGCAAGGATGTCGTGGCCATTACCGCCGCGATG
>DASYXE010000226.1:0-3226 GCA_035935375.1 Gemmatimonadaceae bacterium
AGGAGATCATCGCCCTCATCCCGGCGCTGCTCGTCTTGACGCGCCGCCTCGGGTACGACGCCGTCACCGCCGCCGCGATGAGCGTCGGCGCGGCCGCGGTCGGCGCCGCCTTCAGTCCGATCAACCCGTTCCAGGTCGAGATTGCGCAGAAGCTGTCGCAGCTGCCGCTGCTCTCGGGCTGGTCGTATCGCCTCGTGTTCCTCGCGCTGGCACTCGCGATCTGGATCGGCGGGACGCTGCGCTACGCCGCGCGCACGCGCGGCCGGCCGGCGGGCGACGCGGTCGCCGCCGACGCGCGCCCCGACGCGCGCCAGGGCACGGTGCTGGCACTCGTACTCGTGACTTTCGCCGTGTTCGTGTACGGCGTGACGCGATGGGGGTGGGGGTTCGACCAGATGGCCGCGCTCTTCTTTGTGATGGGTGTGGCCGCCGGTCTCGTTGGCCGGTTAGGCATCGGCGGCACGGCCGACGCGTTCATCGATGGCTTCCGGTCGATGACCTTCGCCGCGTTGCTCATCGGCTTTGCTCGCGCCATCTACGTGGTGCTCGAGCAGGGGCGCATCGTCGACACGATCGTGCACGGGCTGGTCACGCCGCTCGCCGGGTGGCCGGTGGGGGTGTCGGCGATCGGCATGATGGCGGTGCACACGGCGATTCACGTTCCGGTGCCGAGCGTGAGCGGCCAGGCCGTGCTGACGCTGCCGATCCTCGTCCCGCTGACCGATCTCCTTGGCCTGTCGCGGCAGACGACGGTGCTCGCCTACCAGTACGGCGCGGGCCTGTGCGATCTCATCACGCCCACGAGCGGCGTGTTGATGGCGAACCTCGCCGCGGCCGGGGTGCGGTACGAGCGGTGGTTCCGGTTTCTCTGGCCGTTGTACGCGGCGCTGTTCGTGTTAGGCATGCTCGCCGTTGCCGGCGCGGCGGCGATCGGCTTGCGTTAGGCCCCCCGAGTACCCGAGCCGCCGGTCTCCTCGACAACGGCTTCGAGGGATGACAAAAGGGAGCTGAGGGATGCCCAAGGTGATCGTTCTGCGCAGCGGGAAGCGTTGGACTCGGTAAAAAAAAAAGGTGAAACGAATTTCAAACTCTTTCTTTCACTGAGGCAACGAACTCGCCGCCGCGCAGAACGATCACTTTGGTCATCCTCAGTTTCCCTTTCGTTATCCTTGGAAGCATTTCTCGAACACGCCACCCGCCGCCGGCTCGGCGAGATGCGCGCGCGTCACGAGATCTTCCCGCGGACGCCCCGCGCCGACTTGAACTCGGCGTTCGCATTCCACGCCGGCAGCACCGGCGAGTTGGCGAGCGCGGTGGCGAACTTCAACACGATGTCGCCGATCTGCGCAGCGCCGCTGAGGTTGAAATCCGAGCTGTAGTTGTCCGCCGGCTGGTGATAGCGGTGCGCCGTGTAGTCATCCTCCTGCTGCACGCCCCAGCCCTTGGGCCGACCGACGTAGTCGGTGCCGGCGCCGATCGACACGGCGGGAATGCCGGCCTTGGCGAACGAGAAGTGGTCGGACCGATAAAAGTGGCCGGCCTCCGGATGCGCGTCCGGATCAATGCGCATTCCTTGTTGCGCGATGAGATGCGCGAGCATCGGCCCGAGTGTCGACTTGTCCGAGCCCAGCACGTTCAGGTCGCGCACGGTGCCCAATACCGTCACCACGTCCATGTTGAGGTCGGCGATGATGTCGCTGTCCGGCATCGTGGGATGTTGGGCGAACCACGACGAGCCGAGGAGTCCGGCTTCCTCGGCGGTAACGAACACGAAGACCAACGAACGGCGCATGCGCGGCGCCTGCGCGGCCGCGCGGGCGACGGCGAGCAGCGTCGATACGCCGGACGCGTTGTCCACGGCGCCGTTGTAGATCGAATCGCCGTTCACCTTGGGGCCGATGCCGGAATGATCCCAGTGCGCGCTCAATGCGACGTACTGGCGGCCGAGCGACTTGTCGCGGCCCGGAATGACGCCGACCACGTTCTGGCTCTCCAGGTGCTGCACCGAGCTCCGGAATGCGACGTCGAGCGTGATGCCGGTGTTGACGGGGTGAAAGTCTCGCCTCGCCGCCTGGGTGCGCAGCGCCGCGAGATCCAGACCGGCGTGCGCCAGCAACGCGGTCGCCGCCGAATCGGTGATCCAGCCGCGAAAGCCTAACGGAGTAGGCAGCGACGAATCGCGCGGCAGCATGCGCTGCGGCGTGCTCCACGACGCGACCACCGTGTGCCACGGATAGCTCGCCGCCGCGGTCGTGTGCACGATGAGCGCGCCCACGGCGCCCCGCCGCTCGGCTTCCTCGAACTTGTAGGTCCAACGGCCATAGTAGGTCATCGCCTTGCCGCCGAACAACTGCGGTTCCTTCGCCGTCGCGGGCGGGTCGTTCACCAGCACGAGGAGCACCTTGCCTTTGACATCCACGCCCTTGAAGTCGTCCCACTTGTACTCCGGTGCGGTCACGCCGTATCCGGCGAACACGATGTCGGCGTGCGCGGCGCTCGACGGAACGGCCGAGCCGGCCCAGACCACGACGTCATCGGGAAATCGCAGTTGGGCCGCCGCCTTGCCGGACGCCTGCACGTGCATCGATGCGGAGTCGACGGTGACGACGTCGATCGGGACGCGCTGGAAGTAGGAACCGTTCACGCCGGGTTGGATGCCGGCGGACCGAAGTTGGGCGGCAATGTACGCGGTGGCGAGCTCGCCGCCGCGCGTCGCAGGCGCGCGTCCCTCGAGCAGATCGGATGCGAGGAAACGGAGATCGCCGTCGATTTCGTTGGGCGTGATCCGTTGGGCAGCGGCGGGTATGGCGCCGGCGAACACGAGAGCGAAGGCAATGACACAGCGCATGGGACGACGATTCAGGGTTGGCGCATCAATACGGAGAGCCGAACGTGAGCAACGAAACGCAACAACCGGCCGATGAGCCGCCGGCCGAAAACGGGAACGGTATCAGCATCGTGCTTCTGGGCGCCGTGCTCGTGGCGCTCGGCGTGTTTTTCGTGCGGCGGGCACTGTAGTGCGTTTGAGATTCTGATCGCGGGAGACAGCTAGGGAAGAGGGAAGCGCTCGCTGTCGCTCGCTTGGGGAAGCGCTGCGCTTGGGGAAGCGGCGGCGACGCCGCCTTGGGGAGTGGAACAACATCAATGATCTGCGCACCGTGCGCGCCACGCCGGTCTCTACGCTCACGGTTGAAACGGATCAAGGCGAAAACAACGGATTGAACGG
>DASYXE010000227.1:0-9238 GCA_035935375.1 Gemmatimonadaceae bacterium
ATCGGTCGAGCGATCGCGGAGCGCTTGGCCGAGCGCCATGAGATAGTGGCGGTGGCGCGATCGGCGAAGGCGCTCGAGGAGGTCGCGCGGGGCATCGAGGCGCGTGGCGGTCGCTGCCGCTCGATCGCGCTCGATGTATCCGACGACGCCGCGGTGTCGTCGGCGCTTGCGTTGCTCGACGTGGACGTGCTCGTGAACAACGCAGGCCTGGGCATCATCAAGCCGATCGCCGAGATGTCGGTGGACGAGTGGCGCCGGCAGGTATCGGTGAATCTCGACGGCATGTTCTACGTGACGCGCGCGGTGCTGCCAGGCATGATCGCGCGCCAGCGCGGATGCATCGTGAACATTGGTTCGCTCGCCGGACGCAACTCGTTCGTCGGCGGCGCGTGCTATTCGGCCACGAAGCACGCCGTGATCGGATTCAGCGAGTCGTTGATGCTCGAGGTGCGTGACGCCGGCGTGCGCGTGACCGTGATCATGCCCGGCTCGGTCGACACGGAGTTCGGTGGTCACGCGGCGGGCAACGCGTCGTGGAAGCTCACGGCCGGCGACGTTGCCGACGGGGTATGGTACGTGGTTAGCCAGCCAGAACGCGCGCTCGTTTCGCGGGTGGAGATGCGGCCGGCGCGGGTGCAGCGGGGGTGACAGGCTGGCTGCTACGCTCATGTTGAAAACGGATCAAGGCGAAAACAACGGATAAAAGCGGATAAAGCCGAAAGAAATTTCGCCGTATCCGGTTTTATCAGATGTTTTCGCTTTGATCCGTTTCATCATGAGCGTATCGGCCAGCCCCGCCATGTTCATCGAGCGTGACAGCCTGGCGACGCCACGAGTTCAGGCAAACGATGCGCTTGAAAGAGGGTCTCTGCCCGAAATGGAGCAGGAGGCCAATCTCGAGGTTGGTGGCGCGTAGGTAGTTGAACAGCTGAGCGCTGCCAACCTCCGGCCGGTTGCTTCTGGACTTCACTTCGACCACCAGCCTGTCGTCGACGAGCAGGTCGAGTCGTTGACTCGCGAGCTCGATTCCCTTGTATATGACGGTCACGCTCACCTCGCGCGCCACGCGATGGCCGTTCGCGCGCAGTTCGTGCTCGAGCGCGGCTTTATAGATGTGTTCGAGGAAACCGTAACCGAGCGTGTTGTAAACGTCATAGAACACGCCGATCACGGAGCGAGTGAGTGCCTCCTCCAGCAAACCGATGTCCGTCATGTGTCGAAAGATGACCTGAATGAAGCAAAGTGCCGGAGCAATTCATCCCGGGCGGAGCGGATTTGTTGCCGCGTGGGTGACGGGCTGGCTGCTACGCTCATGATGAAACGGATCAAAGCGAAAACAACGGATGAAACGAATACAGCTTTTTTTTTGGCTTTATCGGCTTTTATTCGTTGTTTTGCCTTTGATCCGTTTCATCATGAGCGTAGTGGCCCGACTCCTACGCCACTGCGGCGCACGGACTTCTATTATTGTCATATCATGCGACCTGTTCTGTTAGTCATCTCCGACTTGCTTTTCCGCTCTCGTGTCGACGATGCCGCGAGGCACGCTAATGTCCCCCTTCGCGTCGCGAAGTCGATGGAGCAGTTGGAGCGTCACCTGGGCAAGGAAGTGCCGGCGTTGGCGATCGTGGATCTGGAGTCCGATACGATCGACACGGCGGCGGCCATCCGGCGGCTCCGCGCCACGCCTGGCGGCGAATCGCTCCGCATCGTCGCGTACGCCGGCCACACCAACCTCGACGCGATCAAAGCCGGTCGCGACGCCGGAGCCGGGGTAGTGCTCGCGCGGTCCGGCTTCATTTCGCAGCTACCCGCACTCCTCGCGCGCGTGGCCGAAGGCCCCAGCTCCGAGGAGCCGTCCAGCAGCTGAATCGCCCGTCAGGGCTGAGCCGCTCTTGACAATTTCGGCATTGTAAACGATTTCTGTAATCGATTACATGCCGGGTCGAGCGGCTCGGTCGGCCAATGACACCGCTGGAGCCTCCCTTGGTCTCCATCAAAGACGTGGCGCGCGAAGCGGGGGTGTCGGTTGCCACCGTTTCCAGGGTGTGCAACGACAGCGGCGTCGTGAGCGAGACGACTCGCTTGCACGTCCTCGACGTCGCTGCCAAGCTCGGCTATAGCCCCCACGGCGCCGCGCGCAGTCTCATCACCAGCCGGACGAGCACGATCGGCGTGCTCCTTCCCGACCTCTACGGCGAGTTCTTCTCCGAAGTCATTCGCGGCATCGACCGCGCCGTCGGCGAATCCGGATATCACCTGCTCGTCTCTCGGTCGCACGGCGACGAGCGCGAGATCGTGGCCGCATTTCGCGCGATGCGCGGTCGCGTCGACGGCCTGCTCGTCATGTCGCCCGACCTCGACGCACGCAATGCCGTGAATGCGCTGCGCGACCACTTCCCGGTCGTGCTGCTCAACTGTCCGTCGGAACGCGACCAGCACGATTCGATCGTGATCGCGAACTACGATGGCGCGAGTGAAGCGATGTGCCACCTCGTCGAACGCGGACACCGCCGCATTGCGATGATCACCGGTCTGCCGCGCAACTACGACTCGGTCGAGCGCCTGCGCGCGTTCCGCGACATCACGCGTGAGGCCGGCCTCGCGCGTGAGGATGCCATCGAAGTGGGCGGCGACTTCACCGAAGCGTCGGGATTTCGCGCCGGTCAGATGCTGCTCGAGGCATCGCCGCGCCCAACGGCGGTCTTCGCCGCCAACGATTCGATGGCGATCGGCGCGCTCAGCGCGCTGCGCTCGGGCGGCGCGCGCGTGCCGGAAGACATTTCGGTCGTCGGGTTCGACGACATCCCGATGGCGCGCTACATGAACCCGCCGCTCAGCACCGTGCAGGTGGACATCAGTGCGTTAGGCGTGCGCGCCGTCGAGCGCTTGTTGGGCCACGTGCGCGGGTCGCACGACGGTGCCCGGCAGCGGGAGCTCGTGCCCGCCCATCTCGTCGTTCGCAGTTCCAGCGGGAGTCCGGCCGCATGATCCGCGCGCCGGGTCCCACACCGCGCTCCCGTCGGAGCGCGATTCACGTTCGTCCAGGGAGGTATGCTCCATGAGGTTCCATCGTGCGGCGCGGCGATTCCTCTTCGGTACGAGCGCGATCGCCCTCGCAATTGTTCTCGTCCACGGCGCCGCCGCCGCGCAGACGACGACCGGCAGTATTCGCGGGTATGTGACGAACAAGGCTGGAGCGCCCCTCAGCGGGGCGAGCCTCACGGCGCGCAATGTCTCGACCGGCGTGCAACGCTTTGCCACGACACGCGACAACGGCTTTTACACGCTCCCCGGCCTGACGCCCGGACCGTACGAGGTATCGGCGCGGCGCATCGGATCGGCGGTGAGCACGCAGCGGGTCGATGTCGGGGTCGGTGTGGATGTCGCGCTCAACATTCAGTTAGGCGACACCACCGTCCAACTCGCCGGGGTCACCGTCGTCGCGGCCGCGCCGGCATCGACGCGATCGACGGAAGTTGCCACCAACGTCACGCAACAGCAGATCAACGATCTGCCGACGAGCAGCCGGAACTTCCTCGACCTTGCGGCGCTGGCCCCGGGCACGCACGTGGACCCCGATCGCATCGACGGCACGAGCAAGGAGTTCTCGGCCGGTGCCCAACCCGCCGAGCAGATCAATGTCTTCATCGACGGGGCGAGCTACAAGAACGACATCATCACCGGTGGCGTCGCCGGACAAGACGCGAGCCGCGGGAATCCGTTCCCCCGCAACGCGATCCAGGAATTCCGCATCATCACCAACAATTTCAAGGCCGAATATCAAAAGGCATCCAGCGCGATCATTACCGCGGTCACGAAGTCCGGGACTAACGAGTGGCATGGCGGGTTTTTCACCGAGCTGCAGAACAAGGCGCTCGTATCGGAGGATTCGTTCGCCCGCGCGGATACCGTGCCGAAGGCGGACTACAGCCGCTATCTCGTCGGCGCGAACCTGGGCGGGCCGATCGTGCCCGACAAGCTCTTTTTCTTTGCGTCGTACGAGGGCAACTACCAGAACCGTACGGGCGTGACGGTATTCGGCGGCGACCCCAGCACGTTCCCTGCCGCCATTCAGGCGTTCAACGGGACGTCGCACAACGCCCCATTCCACGAGAACCTCGGCTTCGGCAAGCTGACGTACGTGCCTAACGAGCAGCAGCAGCTCGAGGTGACGGGTAGCATCCGCCACGAGACGGACACGCGCGGCTTTGGAGGCCAGTTCTCGGACCCGACGCGTATTTTCGCGGCCGGCGAGAACCACCGCGACAACGTCTACACGGGTACCGCAAAGCACACGTACTTCGGGAGCGACTGGACGAACGAAGCGCTCCTCACGTACCAGCACTATCTCTGGAACCAGGATCCAATCGACTTCACCACGCCGATCCAGGTGTCGTTCGGCCAATACTGGGTAGGTGGCGACGATGCGGCGCAGGCGCTCACGCAGAATCGTTTCTCGGCGCGCGATGACTGGACGTACACGGGCTTGCAGTGGGCCGGCGCGCACGTGATCAAGATTGGCGCCAACTTCGACGCGGCACGCTACGATATGAACAAGCAGTTGAACGAGAACCCGAAGTTCATCTACAACAACTCGAACAACTATCAATTCCCGGTCCAGGCGCAGATCGGATTCGGCAATCCCGACATCGTGCAGAACAACAACCAGTTCGGCGTCTACGCGCAGGATGATTGGAATCCGACATCCCGCCTAACGTTCAACCTGGGCGTTCGGTGGGACGTCGAGACGGGGATGCTCAACCGCAACTACGTGACGCCGGCGGCGGTGCGTGACTCGATCATGGCCTACCGCGACTCGCTGCTCATCCCGATCGATCCGAACCGCTACTTCAGCAACGGCCACAATCGCAACCTCTACCTCGGCGCGATTCAGCCGCGCGTGGGCGCGTCGTACGCGCTCGATCGGGCCGGTCGCACGGTGGCGTTCGCGAGCTTCGGCGTGTTCTACGATCGCGACTACTACAACGCGACGCTCGACGAGACGTACCGGCGCCAGCATCCGGACTACACCATCAACTTCCTGCCGCCGGGCTCGCCGTCGCCAGGGCCGGGCACGGTCGCGTGGGATACCGCGTTCTTCAGCCGTCAGGGACTGCAGACGCTGATCTCGCAGATCTCGCCGCCGCAGGAAGTCTTCCTCGTGCCTAACGACCTCAAGCCGCCCAAGTCCAACCAGTGGTCGATAGGCGTGCGTCACAACTTCGGCGAGTGGAATGGGTCGCTGACGTACAATGGCACGCGCAGCTACAACGGCTACAGCTACGAATGGGCGAACCTCGCGCTCAATCCGGCGACCGACGACTGCTGCATCAGCAAGAACGTGCCCGCCTATCAGAACGTCCTGGTGGGCAGAGACAACGTGCACACCTGGTACGACGCGGCGCTCGTGCAGGTGGACCGCCCCTATGTGAAGATTGGTAACTACGGTTGGGGCGCGGGCGTTGCCTACACATTGTCCAAGGCCGAGGCCGAGGGCGGCGACTTGTTCAGCTTCCCGCAGATCACCGCCGGCCCGCTCAACGCGCGTCACCCGATCGCCGACGACCGGACGCACCAATTCGTGTTCAACGCCATCACCGATATGCCGTGGTTGTGGGGCCTGCAGTTGAGCGGTCTCGCACAATTCATGTCGGGGACGCCGATCAACAAGCTCGAATTCGTGCCGCTGCCCAATCCGCCGGGTGGCAACCAGCGCATCCTCGTGGGACGTGCGCGATCGGCGTGGTTCAAGAATGTCGACTTGCGCCTGTCGAAGAACTTCCTGAACGTCAACGGCATGCAGGCTGCGATCACCGGATCGGTGTTCAACGTCTTCAACACGATCAACCTGGGGTGCTTCGACGAGACGTTTCTCGATGCCGGGCCGACGCCGGGAACAACCGTCCCGCATCCAAACTGGGGGCACGCCGGATGTACCATTGCCGACCAGCGGCGTTTCCAGTTAGGAGTGCAGTACTCGTTCTGACGGGCGGCGAGGCGCGGCTGTCGTGAGCCGCGCCGGCCTGCTCGGGCTGCGGCCCTCCGCGGTCCGGTGCCGGGGCGTTTTTCGCCCGGCCCGGACCGCGGTGGTCTTGGCCCTCGTCGCGTGCGCGACGCGCCCACCGACCAGTGCGCTGGCGCCGCCGTTGTCCCCGGCGACCGCGGCGTTCCTCGACACGGTCCAGCACCGCACCTTCAATTACTTCTGGGAAACTGCAAACCCGGCCAACGGCCTCGTGCCCGACCGCTACCCCACGCCCACGTTCTCGAGCATCGCCGCCGTGGGGTTCGCGCTCACCGCGTACCCGATCGGCGTCGAGCGCGGCTGGGTCACGCGCGACGCGGCGCGGGCGCGCGTGCTCACCACCCTCCGCTTCTTCTGGACCGCGCCCGAGGGCGCCGCGCCTAACGGAATGACCGGCTCCCACGGGCTCTTCTATCACTTCCTCGACATGCAGTCCGGCGCGCGCTTCCAGACCATCGAGGTCTCCACGATCGACAGCGCGCTCCTGTTAGGCGGCGTCCTGTTCTGCCGCCAGTACTTCGACCAGTCCGATACGTCCGAGGTGGCGATCCGCGCGCTCGCCGATTCGATCTATCGCCGAGCCGACTGGCGCTGGATCCAGCCTCGTGCACCGCTCGTCTCGATGGGCTGGACACCAGAGGACGGCTTCCACACGTACGACTGGCGCGGCTACGATGAAGCGATGCTCGTGTACATCCTCGCCCTCGGTTCGCCCACCCACCCGATCGACAGCACCGCCTGGCCGGCGTGGACTGCCACGTACAAATGGGGCTCGTACTACGGACAGCCGCACCTGGCATTCGCTCCACTTTTCGGGCACCAGTACACACACGTGTGGATCGATTTTCGCGGCATCCAGGATGCGTACATGCGCGCGCACGGCATCGACTACTTCGAGAACTCCCGCCGCGCGACGCGCGCCCAACGGGCCTACGCCATCGACAACCCGGGCGCGTTCGCCGGGTACTCGGACAGCGTCTGGGGGCTCAGCGCCTCCGACGGTCCCGGCGACTTCACGATGAACGTCGGTGGCCGCACGCGCGCGTTCATGGGATACGCGGCGCGCGGCGCGGACTTCACCGAAGTGCGCGACGATGGCACCATCGTGCCAACCGCTGTCGGCGGATCGGTTCCGTTTGCTCCCGAGATCACGATCCCGGCGCTCCAAGCGATGCGCCGCGGCTTCGGCGGCGCGCTGTTCTCGACCTACGGCTTCCTCGACGCGTTCAACCTGACGCTGCCGCCGAGCGCGACGCCCCCCGCCGGTCGCGTGGTGCCTGACGTCGGCTGGGTAGACATCGACTACCTCGGGATCGACGAAGGGCCGATCGTCGCGATGATCGAGAACTATCGGAGCGATCTGGTGTGGCGGTACATGCGGCAAAGCCCGTACATCGCGGCCGGTCTCCGACGCGCGGGCTTCTCGGGTGGGTGGCTCGACGCCGCGACCCCCGCGGGCGCTCGCTGATGCGCACGCCGCTCGGCGCACGCGCGATGGTCGCGGCCGTCGTCGCGCTCGCCGCCTGCACCGGCGCGGAGGCCCGCGCGGACAACCGCGTGACCCTTCGCTTCTGGGCCATGGGCGCCGAAGCGGATGCGCTCTCGTCGCTCGTGCGCGGCTTCGAGCGCGAGCACCCCGAGATCCGCGTGCAAATCCAACCGATCCCGTGGACCGCCGCGCACGAGAAGCTCATGACGGCGTTCGTCGGCGACGCGACGCCCGACCTCACTCAGTTAGGCAATACCTGGATCCCCGAGTTCACCGCCATCGGCGCCTTGCAGCGGCTCGACTCGATGGCGGCCCACGCTCCCGCCGTCGACTCGGCCGACTACTTCCAGGGCGTCTGG
This sequence comes from Gemmatimonadaceae bacterium, assembly GCA_035935375.1. Classification (GTDB taxonomy): domain Bacteria; phylum Gemmatimonadota; class Gemmatimonadetes; order Gemmatimonadales; family Gemmatimonadaceae; genus JADGGM01. The sequence continues at coordinate 7,877 of DASYXE010000227.1, forward strand.
GACACCAACGTGATCCACGGTGCGCTCTATGGCATTCCGTGGTACGTCGACACCCGCCTCCTCTTCTATCGCACGGACATTCTGGCCGCCGCCGGATACGACAGCATGCCGGGCTCCTGGAGCGGATGGCGCAAGGCGATGGAAGCGGTCCAACGACACGAGGCGGGACAGCCGCGCCGCTGGCCGATTTTTCTGCCGACCAACGAGTGGAACCAGCCCGTGATCTTCGGGATGCAGAACGGGTCCACACTTCTCAAGGACGACGGCCGCTACGGCGATTTCTCCGACTCCTCGTTTCGCTCCGCCTTCGAGTTTTACGTCAGCCTGTACCGCGACAGGCTCGCGCCGATTGCCGGCGTGAACGACATGGCCAATCCGTACCAGGAATTCGCGCGCGGCACGTTTGCCATGTGGATCACAGGGCCCTGGAACATCGGCGAGTTCAAGCGCCGTCTGCCCGACTCGCTCCAGCAGTCGTGGGCTACCGCGCCGATCCCGGGACCCGAGGGCGATGCGTCGGGCATCTCGCTCGCCGGCGGCGCGAGCTTCGCCATTTTCCGAGCCTCGCGACACAAAGCCGCGGCGTGGCAGCTCATCCAGTACCTGTCGCAGCCCGCACAACAACTCGCGTTCTATCGTCTCAGCGGCGACCTCCCGTCGCGTCTCGACGCGTGGCGCGCGTCGGGCCTCGAGACCGACCGGTACGCGCGCGCCTTCTGGGTGCAGCTCCACCGCGTCCGCGCAACGCCCAAAGTCCCCGAGTGGGAATCGATCACGGCCAAGATCATCGATCAAGCCGAGGAATCCATTCGGGGCGGCGTGGCGCCGGCAACATCCTTGTTGGCGCTGGACCAGGACGTCAACACCATCCTCGACAAGCGCCGCTGGATCATGGCGCGCGACTCTGCCGGCGCCGTGGGCCATGCGCCGTGAGCTGACGGTCGAACAGCAACGTGCGCGCGCGGCGCTCCTCTTCATCGCGCCGGCGCTCGTGCTCATCGGACTGTTCTTCCTGCTTCCGGTCGTCGCGTCGTTCCTGCTCAGCGTCACCGACTTCGACCTCTACGCGCTGGCAAACGTGCACAACGTGCGCGTCGTGGGGGCGCACAACTACGTCGCGCTCGCCGGCAATGCCGAATTCTGGTCGGCGGTGGCCAACACGTTCTATTTCGCGCTCGTCGGCGGGCCGCTCACCGTGGCCGTATCGTTAGGCGCGGCGCTCCTCGTGAACGCGAAGGCGGCGCGGTTCAAGGGCCTCTTCCGCACCGCGTACTTCGTCCCGTTCGTGACGACGCTCGTCGCCGTCGCGATCGTCTGGAAATACCTCTACCACCCGACGTACGGTCCGCTCAACTATGCGTT
>DASYXE010000228.1:0-6724 GCA_035935375.1 Gemmatimonadaceae bacterium
GTGGCGATTCTGTATTTGTGGCTGCACTCGGTCGACACGGTCACGCTACAGCCAACGTTCAGCTACGACGGGATCATGCAGCACGCGGTGTTCACATCGCGCGCGGCATTGTGGCTCTTCGGCGCATTCTTCCTCGCCTTCGCGGTGAAGGTGCCGATGTTCCCGTTCCATACGTGGCTGCCCGATGCGCACACCGAGGCGCCCACGGCGGGATCGGTGATCCTGGCCGGCATCATGCTCAAGATGGGGACGTACGGCTTCCTGCGCTTCGCGCTTCCGCTCTTCCCGGGCGCGGCGCTCACACCGTGGGTGCGCGACACGATCCTCACGCTCGCCGTCATCGGCATCATCTACGGCGCGCTCGTGGCCATGGTGCAACCCGACTTCAAGCGGCTAGTGGCGTATTCGTCGGTGAGCCACCTGGGCTTTGTCATGTTAGGCATCTTCGCGCTCACGTTACAGAGCGTGCAGGGCGCGCTGATGGTCATGATCAACCACGGCATCTCGACGGGCGCGCTGTTTCTGCTCATCGGCATGATCTACGAGCGCAAGCACTCGCGGCTCATCGACGCGTACGGCGGCATCGCGCGCGTGCTGCCGATGTTCGCGGTGGTGCTGACGCTGGTGTCGCTCAGCAGCATCGGGCTCCCGGGGACCAACGGGTTCGTGGGCGAGTTCCTGGTGCTCATCGGATCGTTCAAGACGCATCCGTGGTTCACGTTGTTCGCGACGACCGGCGTCATCTTCGCCGCGTGCTATCTGCTCTGGGCGATCCAGCGCATTCTGTTCAACAAGTTGGACAAACCCGAGAACGCCCGGTTGCCCGACTTGAACCGGCGCGAGGTGGTCATCGTGGGCGTGCTCGTCGCGGCGATCCTGTGGATCGGGATCTATCCTGCGCCCGTGTTGCAGCGCATGGAGCGCTCGGCACAGAACTTCGTGCAGGTGGTGACCTCGGCCACGGGCGCCCGATTGGCGAGCACGAGTGAGACCGGAGGATCGCGATAGATGTCCTTCGATCTCTCGATACCCGCCCAACTGAGCTTCGCGCTGCTGCCCGAGCTTGTGCTGTCGGCCGGCGCGATGCTCCTCTTGCTCGTCGCTGCGTGGGGCAAGGAGACGCCGGGGCGCGCCCGCGCCGTCGGCATGCTCGGCATCCTGCTCAGCGTCGTCACCATCGCGATCGTGGTGTGGATGTGGATGTCGGGGGCCAAGGCCACGCCCGGGATCATCGCCGTGGACAGCTTCCGGTGGGCCACCGACGTCGTGATCCTCATCGCGACGATCATCGCCATTGCGTTAGGCCTGGACTACGCGCGGGTGGAGCAGCTGGTGTCGGGCGAGACGTACGTGCTCGTCCTGCTGGCGTCGGCCGGCATGATGCTGCTCACCTCGGCGCGCGACCTGATCATGGTGTTCCTCGGCATCGAGCTCATGTCGATCGCCGTGTACGTGCTGGCCGGCGTCAATCGCCGCAGCGCCAAGGCCGCCGAGGCATCGCTCAAGTACTTCTTGTTAGGCGCATTCTCGACCGGCTTTCTGCTGTACGGCATCGCGCTCATCTACGGCGCCACCGGCAGCACGGACCTCGCCACGATCGGTACCAAGGTGACGGGCGCGACGATCGCGAGCGCGCCGATGCTCATGGCGGGTATCGCGCTGCTGCTGGTTGGCTTCGGGTTCAAGGTTGCCGCCGTGCCCTTCCACATGTGGACGCCCGACGTGTACGAGGGTGCGCCGACGCCGATCACCGCGTACATGGCGGCGGCGGTGAAGGCGGCCGCGTTTGCCGCGTTGCTCCGCGTGTGGCGCGAATCCTTCCCGGGCGCGCTCGCGTCGTGGCACCTCGCGCTCTGGTGGCTCGCCGTGCTCACGATGGTCGTGGGCAACCTCGTCGCCCTCGCCCAGAAGAACATCAAGCGCATGCTCGCGGATTCGAGCATCGCGCACGCCGGCTATCTGCTGGTGGCCGTGGTCGCCAACAGCCAGCTCGGAACGGCGGCGTTTCTGTTCTACGTGCTCGCCTACACGCTTGCGACCATGGGAGCGTTCGGCGTCGTGATCGCCGTGGGCGAGCCGGGTGAGCGGCATCAGCAGCTGAGTGATTTTGCGGGTCTGTGGACCGTGCGTCCGTGGCTGGCCGGGGCGATGGCCGTGTTCATGCTGGCGTTGCTCGGCTTCCCGATTGCGGGCGGCATGGGCTTCTTCGCCAAGTGGTATGTGCTGCAAGCCGCGCTCAACGCGACCCGCCCCGAGACATCGCTGGCGGTGGTGCTGGTGCTCACGAGCGTACTGTCCGCGGGCTACTATCTGGCGGTGGTGATGGTGATGTTCATGCGGCCGCGGTCGGCCGACGCGCCCGCGCTGCGTCCCGTGCGCGCACCGACGTTCCTCGTGGTCTACGCGTCGGCCATCATCCTGCTGTTCTTCGGCATCTTCCCGGGCGGATTCGCTGTGCTCGCGGGAACCAGCGGGCCGACGATCACGGCGAGCGCACCGGTCAGCTCGCCGCCGACATCGATGGCCGGCCGGTGACTCATGCGAGGCCGCCACGCGGCCTCGCGTCGTTTCGAGGGCAAGGGCCGAAAGATCGGGCACGACGGAGGGATGGAACGTGGGATTCAGCCAGCAAATCTTTCGGCAATACGACGTCCGCGGCGTGGTGGGCGACGACCTCACCGGACAGACCGCTCATGCGTTAGGCAGGGCCTACGCCGCGTATCTGGCCAAGCGCGACCTCCACGGCCCGATTGCCGTCGGGCGCGACAATCGGCCGAGCGGCGGCATGCTGCGGGAATCGCTGGTGCGCGCGCTCACGGAGTCGGGCCTCGACGTGTTCGACATCGGCATCGTGCCCACGCCGTTGCTCTACTGGAGCCTGCACAACCTGCCCGTCGGGGGCGGCATCCAGATCACCGGCTCGCACAATCCACCCGAGTACAACGGCTTCAAGCTCTGCGTGGGCAAGACGTCGCTCCACGGCGACGACATCCAGGAACTGTACCGGCTGATCCTCGACGGACGCTTTCCCGCCGGCAAGGGCGACGTGCAGTCCGTTCCGGTGATCGACAAGTACGTGCAGGACATCGCGACGCGCGTCGGCAAGCTCTCGCGTCCGTTGCGCGTCGTCGTCGACTGCGGCAACGGCGTCGGTTCGCTGGTTGCGCCCCAGCTCTTCGACAAGTTAGGCGTGAAATGGACCGGCCTCTTCTGCGAGAGCGACGGCCGGTTCCCGAACCACCATCCGGACCCCACGGTGGTGGCCAACGTGCAGGATCTCATCGGGGAGGTGAAACGAACGTCGGCCGACATCGGGATCGCCTTCGATGGCGACGCCGACCGCATCGGCGTCGTGGACGGCCGCGGCGAGATCGTGTGGGGCGACTACATCCTCATCGTCTACGCGCGCGATGTGCTCAAGCGGACGGGGAAGGGCCAATCCATCATATTCGACGTGAAGTGCTCGCAGGCGTTGAGCGACGAAATCACGCGCGCGGGCGGCAGGCCGGTCATGTGGAAGACCGGCCACTCGCTGATCAAGGAAAAGATGAAAGAGCTGCGTGCGCCCTTGGCCGGCGAGATGTCCGGACACATGTTCTTCACCGAGGGGTTCTACGGGCACGACGACGCGCTCTATGGCGCGGCGCGCCTGTTGCGCATCATCGCCGACTCGGGACGCAGCATCATGGAGCTGCTGTCGGACGTGCCGCGCTTCGTGTCCACACCCGAGCTCCGGGTGGACGTGCCCGAGGAGCGCAAGTTTGCGATCGTGGAGGCAGCGGTGCGCCATTTCAGGAAGACGCACGAGGTGATCGATGTCGACGGCGCGCGGGTCTTGTTCGGCGACGGCTGGGGCCTGATCCGCGCGTCGAATACACAGCCGGTCCTGGTGATGCGCGTCGAGGCCCGCACACCGGACCGGTTGACGGCCATCCGCGCCGAGCTCGACGACTTTCTGCGCGGGCAGGGCGTCCCAAGCCTAACGTGACTCCGCGACGGTGGGCCGTGCTCGCCGTGGTGGCGATCGCGTTGTTCCTGATCCTGGGGCGCGTGATCACCGGTTTCATTGCCGACTACCAATGGTACGCCGCGCTCGGGGCGTCGGCCGTGTGGCGCACGAAAACGCTGACCAACCTCGGCTTGCGCCTGACGTCCGGCGTCCTGGCCGCCGCGTTCGTGTTCGCCAACCTGTACGCCGTCCGCCACAGCGTGGTGTCGCTCGTGCTCCCGCGGCGCGTCGCCAACATCGAGATCGGCGAGGAGATTCCGGGCGCCTACCTCGTGGCCGCGGCGGCGGTGCTCGCCATTCTGTTAGGCGCGCTACTCACGCTGCCGTCGAACACGTGGATGTCGTGGGTGCTCGCGCACCACGGCATCCCCTTCAACGAGAGCGATCCCTACTTCGAGGCCGACCTCGGCTTTTACGTCTACTGGCTGCCGTTCGAGACGGCGGTGTATCTCTGGGCCTTGATCGCGGTGATGGTCGTGGCCGCGGTCGTGATCTTCCTCTACGCGCTCACGCCCAGCCTCCGGTGGGAACGCGGCTCGCTGTACGTATCGCATTATGTGCGGCGACACCTGGTCGTGCTGTGCTCGCTGCTCCTGTTGCTCATGGCGTGGCGGTACCGTCTCGACGCGTATCGCGTGCTCTTCGCCGGCAGCGGTCCGGACGGCTTGTTCACGTTCACCGACCACCGCGCCGGCATTCCCGTCAGCCTCTGGATGTCGATTGCGACGACCGCCGCCGCGTTCGTGGTGTTGTTCTTCGGCTGGACGGGCCAACTGCGCGTGGCGGTTACTGCGTTAGGCGCGTTGCTCGTGGTCGCGTTCGGCGCGCGCGAGATCGCACCCGTGATTGCCCGGCACTTCGCGCCGGTGGCCGACGCCGATCTCCGCGAACGGCCGTATCGCCAGGTGCGCGTGGACTACACCAGGCGCGCCTATGCGCTCGACCACATCGAGCGGTCGGACTCGCTCGTGTTTCCATCGGCGGACGGCGCGGCGGCCACCGTGCCGGTGTGGGACCCGCTGCCGCTCGAGCAGTCGCTCGAGCGCGGACACGATGTGGAAGGCATCCCCCACGGCGTCGGCTGGTCGGCCACGCCGCTCGGCCTAACGGCCGTGGTGGTGACGGGGCCGAGTCAGGAGGGCGAGCTGCTCGATGCCGCAGGATCGCCCGCCGCGCCGCGCGCGGTGTCGTGGAGCGCGACGCGCGTGCGCGCGCGCATCGCCGACGACAACGGCGATCCGGTGCTCGGCGCGCCGGGCGCGAGCTCCGCGGCGAGGCCGCTGCCGCCGGTGCTCGTGTACGACTCGGTCCCCGGCTACGCGCTGGTGCTCGACAGCACCGGCAACATTGCCGCACCGGCGCTGGACGACGGCTTCGACCGCGTCGTGCAGGCCTGGAGCCAACAGAATCTGCGACTCCTGTCGCTCGATCGGTCGGGTGTGCGCGTGCTCACGCGGCGCAGCGTCGAGGAGCGCATCGACGCCGTCGCGCCGTTCTTCGTGCAGGGCACGTCGGTGCTGCCGGTCGTCGCGGACGACTCGCTCTACTGGACCGTCGGGCTCTACGACGCCAGTGCGGACTACCCGCTGAGCAAGCGCGTGACCGTGGGCGACGATGAGTACGGTCTCGTTCGGCACGCGGCCACCGCGATCGTGAACGCGCACACCGGGCGGGTGCTGCTCCTCCCGGACGTCACCGTCGGCCCGATCGCGCAGACGTGGATGCGCGAGTTCCCGTCGCTGTTCACCACGCCCGATCGCATGTCGGCCGCGCTCCTGGCCGCGCTCCCGCCGCCCGTGGATGGCGTGCGCATCCAGGCCGATCTGCTCGCCCGCTTCGGTCTCTCGGGCGATTCGAGCTGGATGGGACATCTGCCGTGGAACGGCGGCGCCGACTCCGTGCTGCGCGACGGGAGCGCGCTGCTGTTCGCCACCGGTCGTGGCCGCCTGGGCTGCAGCCAGGCGGTGCTCGACTCCACCGATCGGCTCGCCGGTGCGGTGCTCGGCACCGGCGGCCGCGCCGGGACGGTGTTCTGGGTCCCGCTCCAGCCCCGCGGCCCGCGGTGGAACTCGCTGCTGGACGAGATGCAACACGCCCTCGACAGCACGGCCGTCATTCCGCGCGACGCGCGCCTGCGCCGCGGCGAAGTGCGGGTGATCCCGTTGGCACACGGGCTCGCGCTCGTGCAGCCCGCGTACGTGTGGAAGGCCGATGTACCGCCGTCGCTGGCGCGCATCGCCGTATCGCGCGACACGGTGGTGACCACGGGCCGGACGCTCGCCGAAGCGTTAGGCGTGGCCGCGGCGGCGCCCGTGGATACCACGCCGCTCACACCGGGCGACTTTCGTGCGCGCGTGCGCGAGCTGTACGATCGGATGCACACGGCGCTGCAACGGGGCGACTGGGTGGCGTTCGGCCGCGCCTACGACGCGTTGGGCCAGCTCCTGCTCAAGCCCGTCCCGTGAGCCCGGTGCCGGCCGGCGCGCCCGGCGTCGCGGTCATCGCGTTAGGCGGCAACGCGCTCTCGCCGGCGGGCGAGCGGTCGTCCATCCACGACCAGTTCCGCCACACGCGCGAGAGCCTGGGCGCGATCGTCGACCTCGCCCTCGACGGCTGGAACCTCTGCGTCGTGCACGGCAACGGGCCGCAGGTGGGCGACGAGCTGATGCGCAACGAAGCGGCGCGGGCCGAGATCGCGCCGCTTCCGTTAGGCGT
>DASYXE010000229.1:0-2915 GCA_035935375.1 Gemmatimonadaceae bacterium
GGAACGTTGTTCGGTACCGGGAAGATCATTTTCGGCTACCCGGAACAGGGCGTGATGCTATTGGTCATCGCCCTGGCCGCCTTCATCTGGATCGCGCGATCGTTCCGGTCGGAGGGCGCCGACACGCCCAAGCCGGTGTCCGTCGGAGCCGCGTCGCCGGTTGCGGCAGGAAGCGACGACTGAACGTTCGCGCAGGCACCGTGCTAGCTCCATTGAATCGTCGTATGTTGTGGGCTAGCTTTATGGAAAGCGGGACAGGCCCGCCACTTACACAGAGGTATCGATGAGCACCACTCAGCAACCCGCAGTCACGATCACTGTCACTCCGGGCGCGACCGTCGAGGTCAAGCGCTTCATGGAACAGGAAGGCGTGTCCAGCGAGCAGGGCGGGCTCCGGGTGAGCGTTCAGCCCGGCGGCTGCAGCGGCTTCCGCTACGGCCTGCTCATCGAAGAGCAGTCCGCCGAGGACGACCTCGTTGTCGAGCAAGAGGGCTTCAAAGTCTTCGTCGACCCGTTCTCCGCGCAGTACTTGAACGGAGTCACGATCGACTACGTGTCGTCCATGCAGGGCTCCGGCTTCACCTTCAAGAACCCGAACGCCACGGGCGGGTGCGGTTGCGGAAGCTCGTTTACTGCATAGGGAAGCGGGAAGAGGGAAGTGGGAAGAGGGGTGGAACAACATCAATGATCGCTCGGCGAGAGTGCCCGGTGCTTGAACTCTCGCCGCACAGACATTGATGTTTTTCCACCCCTCTTCCCACTTCCCTGTTCCCCCTTCCCATTTGTCACGCTTTTCTCTCCTCGATGTCGTCGTCCTCCTCGCCTATCTCGCTGGAACGACGGCGCTCGGCATCTGGGTCGGTCGCCGACAGCGCGACGCGACAGACTACTTCGTCGCCGACCGCTCGATCGCCTGGTGGGTGGTTCTCTTTTCCGTCGTCGCCACCGAAACCAGTGCGCTGACCTTCATCGGCGCGCCGACGTTCTCCTACCTCGGCGATTTCGGTTTTCTGCAAATCGTCGCCGGCTACATCCTCGGCCGGATCGTGATCGCGTGCACGCTGCTCCCGCGATACTACGATGGCGAGCTCGTGACCGCGTACGGATTGCTCGAGCGGCGGTTTGGGTTAGGCGCGCGGCGATTCACGTCGATCGTGTTCATGGTCACACGCGCGCTCGCCGATTCGGTGCGCATTTTCGCGACCGCGATCCCCATCGCGATCATCGTCGGCTCCGTCTTGCCGCGCCGCCAAGCGATGCCCGCCGCGGTGCTGCTGCTCGGACTCCTGACCATCGTCTACACCTACCGCGGCGGCATGAAAGCCGTCGTCTGGACCGAGCTGCTCCAGGCCGCGGTGTACGTGGGCGGCGGCATCGCAGCCATCGTGCTCCTCGGGCGCGTCGTCCCCGGCGGGTGGAACGACATTCTCACCTCCGCGCGGGCCGCCGGCAAACTGCGATTGATCGACACGTACACCGGCATCGATCGCGCGAATACGCTCCTCGCCGGTCTCGTCGGCGGCGCGTTTCTCTCGATGGCATCGCACGGCGCCGACCAGCTGATCGTGCAACGATTGCTATCCGCGCGCAGTCTCCGTGATGCCCAACGAGCGATCATCGGCAGCGGCGTCGTAGTGTTTTTCCAGTTCGCGCTGTTTCTCGTGATCGGCGTCGGTCTGTGGCGGCTCTACGGCGGACGCGCGTTCGCCACGCCGGACGCGGTATTCCCGACGTTCATCGTCGAGCACATGCCGCAGGGGCTGCTCGGCCTCGTGCTCGCAGCCGTGATCGCGGCCACGATGAGCACACACTCCGGTGCAATCAACTCGCTGGCCGCGTCGACCACGCACGACATCTATCTGCCGCTCACCAAGCGCTCGGGCGATGACGCGCGCACGCTGCGCGTTGGAAAGTACTTCGCGTTGGCATGGGGCATCGTGCTCACCGTGGGCGCGTTGCTCTTTCGCGAGCAAGGGACGCCCGTCGTCGTCGTGGCGCTCAGCATTGCGTCGTTCACGTACGGGGGACTACTCGGCGGCTTTTTTCTCGGTATCTTCTGGTCGCGAGCCGTGCAGCGCGATGCGATCATCGGGATGTCGGTCGGCATTTTCGCCATGGCGCTGGTCGTGTTCGCCAAGCCGATCGCGGACGCGGTGCCGTTGGTCGCGCACGCCCTCGGTCCGCTGGCGCGCATTGCATGGCCCTGGTACGTGTTCATTGGCACGGTGATCACGCTGCTCGTCGGCGTTCTCTCCTCGTACACACATCCCGCTCCTGCGGGCGCATCGGGGCGCGTATGACGACCCTCGTAATCGGCGTTGATGGTGGCGGCTCCAAGACGCGCGCCCTCGTGGCGGACGGCGAAGGCACTGTGTTAGGCGCAGCCGACGGGCCGGCGAGCGCCATCCGACCGGGCCAGGAAGAGCGCTCGGCCACCATGATCGCCGATACCGTGCGGAGCGCCCTCGCGCTGGTCGAGGTCGAAGAGCCCACCGTGCGTGTGTTGTGCGCGGGCGTGGCCGGCGCCGGGCGCGCCGCGCCGCGCGATGCGCTCGCACGCGCGCTCGAGACGCACGGGCTCGCCGAGGAAGTGATCGTGCAGCCCGACGCCGCGGTCGCGCTCGAGGACGCGTTCGGCGATGGACCGGGTATCCTGCTCGTTGCCGGCACGGGCTCGATTGCCTTCGGCCGCGGGCCTGCCGGCGCCGAGTCGCGGTGCGGCGGATGGGGACCGGTGTGCGGCGACGAAGGAAGCGGCGCATGGCTGGGCCGTCGCGCGTTGTCGGTGGTGACCGCGGCCATCGACGGGCGAGAGCCGGACACTGCACTCGTCGGCGCCGTGCTCACAGCCGCGCAGACCGACGATCCGACGGATCTCATCGCGTGGGGCGCGTCGGCGACGCCCGGGCAGCTCG
>DASYXE010000230.1:0-3168 GCA_035935375.1 Gemmatimonadaceae bacterium
CAGCGTCGGCGTGGGCGGCAGATCGAGGCCGGCGTCGCGCACGTCGCCGACGACGCCGACGACGGTCATCCAGTCGCCGTTGGGGTTCGGCCCGATGCGGATGCGCGTCCCCACCGCACTGCCGTTGCGGAAGAAGCGGCGCGCGGCCGTCTCGTTGATGAGCACCCGCTTGGGGCCATCCGGTGTATCGGTGGCGTCGAACCGGCGGCCGGCGACGAGCGGGATGCGCATCGCGTCGAGATACTGCCCGCGGATGGCGACGTACGTCATGTCGGGGAGATGCGACTCGTCGACCGGTTGGCCCTCGACGCGGAGCGACGTGCTGATCGTGCCTTGCATGGGCAGTAGCGTCGCCGCGCCGGCGGCGATCACGCCCGGCGCGTGGGCGAGCTCGCCTAACACAGCATCGTAGAAGCCGTTGACCAGCGGGATCGAGTCGTAGCGTGCGCCGGTGACGCGCAGTTGCGCGGTCACGACGTGATCGGGGTCGAAGCCGAGCCGGACGCGCGTGAGCTCGGCGAAGCTGCGGATGAGCAGGCCGGCGCCGACGAGGAGCATGACGGCGAGTGCGACTTGCGTGGCCACGAGCACGCGCCGCACGCTCGCGCCGCTCCGGTGCGCGCTCGCGCCGCGGCCGCCTTCCTTGAGCACGTCGTGGACCGGGCTGCGCATCGCGAGCACGGCCGGCAGCACGCCGAACAGCGCGGCGGCTGCCACCGACACGACGAGGCTGAACGCGAGCACCTGCGTGTCGACGCCGACGGGGAAGAGCGGCGGCAGCGCCGCCGGATCCACGCGCAGGAGCGCGCGCGTGGCCGCCACGGCCAGCGCCACGCCGAAGGCCCCGCCGGCGAGCGCCAGCAGCATCGATTCGGTGAGCAGTTGGCGGACCAACCGCCCACGCCCGGCGCCTAACGCAGCGCGCAGCGCGAGTTCCTGGCGCCGTCCGATGGTGCGCGACAGCGTCAGGTTCATCAGGTTGGCGCACGCGATGAGGAGCACCATGAGGGCGGCGGCCTGCAGCAGGACCAGCGGCGAGCGCAGGTCGCCCGCGGCCCGTTGGTGCAGCGGCGTCAGGATCGCCGTGCGGGCGCCGTCGGCGTCCGGATACCGCGCCGCGAGCCGTTGCGCCACGAGGCCCAGATCGGCGCGAGTCGACTCGATGGTGACGCCCGGGCGCAGTCGTCCGATCGTGATGAGCCAGTGCTGCTTGCGCGTGGTCGCCGGTCGCGCCAGGTCGTCCCGCAGGTCGAGCGGCAGCCACACGTCTTCGTCGCGGTCGAGCACGAAGGTGCGGGGCATGACGCCGATGATGTCCACCGAGCGGCCGTTCAGGGTGAGACGATGTCCGACGATCTGTGGATCCCCGCCCAACGCGCGCTGCCAGAATCCGTACGAAATGATGACGCTGCTGCTGTCCGACGCCATGCCGGCGGTGCTGTCGAACGTACGGCCTAACAGTGGCCGCACGCCGAGCACGCGGAAGAGATGCGCATCGGCGGAGAGGCCGCTCACGGTGGTCGGGTCCGCGTGATCGGGCTGCCAGACCACTGGGCCCATCGCCGTCGTGTACGCCCCGAGGTCGGTGAAGGCGCGCTGTTGGGCGCGGTAGTCCACGTAGTTGGGCGGCGACATCGGCGTCGAGTTGCCGGGATTGCCCGGCCACGACTCCATGGCCACGACGAGCCGTCCCGGATCGGCGTACGGGAGCGGGCGGAGCAACACGGCGCGCACGACGCTGAAGATCGCGGTGTTCGCGCCGATGGCGAGGGTGAGCGTGAGGAGCGAAACGGCCGCGAACGCCGGCGTCCGCCGCATGGTGCGCCACGCGTAGCGCGCGTCCTGCCTCCATTCCGTTAGGCGGTCGGCGGCGCGGACGGCGCGATCGCCGCGCGCGTCGGCGGCGCGGCAGTAGGCGCGCGTGCCTTCGAGGTCGCCGAACTCGGCGAGCGCCGTGCGCCGCGCGGCGTCGCCATCGTGACCCTGCGCCATCAGCTCGCGCACGCGCATCTCGAGATGGAATCCCAACTCGGCGTCCACGTCGCGGGCGATGTCCGCGCGCGATCGCCACGGAAACCGGAACGAACGCTTGGGTGTGGGCATTCGTGTATCAGGCTGGTTTGAGCACCTTGGACACGGCGTCGGCATACGTCTTCCACACCGCGGACTCGGTGCGGAGGCGCGCGCGTCCCGCGGCCGTCAGCGTGTAGTACTTGGCTCTGCGATTGTTTTCCGACGTGCCCCACGACGCGGACACGAGTCGCCGCTCCTCGAGGCGGTGCAGCGCCTGGTAGAGCGCGGCGCCGTCCACGGACAGGACGCCCGCGCTGCGGGCGTCGAGCCAGCGCGAGATGGCGTAGCCGTGCATGGGCTCCCACGCGAGGGCGCGGAGGATGAGGATGTCGACGGTGCCTTGCAGGAGCTCGGAGGGCGTGCGGGCCACGGGTCGCTTCCAGTCACCAGGTGAGTGGAATACTCGTGGCGGCCGGCGCGGCTGTCAAGGGCCCGACCGGGTTGTCGACAAAAGCGTTAGAAGGATGACAAAAGGGAAACTGGGGATAACCAACGTGATCGTTCTGCGCGGCGGTGACTTCGTCGCCGCATAAACAAAAACCACTTGCAGTGTGTTTGTGATTGCTTCCTGCCATTCGGCCAACGCGCCTTCCCGTCGCGCAGAACAATCACGTTGGTTATCCCCAGTTTCCCTTTTGTTATCCTTCAAAGCCGTTGTCGACGCAACCCACCAATCTTAGACCGTTAGGCGTTTGATGGGGAACACGCAGGAGATGAACGGATGATGCAACCGATCGTCGTCACGGTCGACATCGACGCGCCGCCTAACGAGGTGTGGGCCGTCGTCTGCGACGTGGAGCACTGGCCGGACTGGACGCCGACCGTGCACCAGGCGACGCGCCTCGATCAGGGACCAGAGGCCGAGAGCCTTCGCCGCCGCTGCGAGGGCGTGCGCGCCGGTGGCACCGCGACGAATGCGCATGTATGATTCGGGGTCGCGCACCAGGGCGCGCCCCGTCCGCGGAAAGGGATCGTCCCGCCTGGCAGGTGGTTTCGCACGTCCACTACCTCTTTCATGCCCGGCGCGGGCGGACACACGGGCGCTCATGAAGGAGGTCGTGTGTCTCAACTCCCCCCATCCCCGGATTTTGCCTA
>DASYXE010000231.1:0-2674 GCA_035935375.1 Gemmatimonadaceae bacterium
GGCGATCGCGTGAATGGTTCCCGAGGTGATCTCGCCGGCGAGGGTGTCGATCGATGTCAGGATGGTCATGACCACCGCCAGCAGATCGCAGGTGTACAACCCCACCATCAGCATGCCGCTCTCGACCTGATAGCGGACGAAAGGTGACATCGGCCGGCCCTGGAACTCGAGGACCTGCAGCCGGAGGGCGACGGCGAAGATCGCCAGCAGGAGCACTGCCGCGCCTAACGCCGTCCACAGGATCCGTCGGCGCGCGGCTTCGCGCAGCGTGACGCCGGCCACGATCCGAAGAGCGCGCAGTGTATCGAGGGACATCACAGTGCGTGGTCCTCGCCAACCAGTCGGATGAACTCGTCTTCGAGCGAGCTGCGCTGCGGCGATACTTCGACGATGCGGGCTCCGCCGTCGACCAGACACCGTACCACGTCGGCGATGGCCTCGTCGGACTGGACCTCGAACCGCAGCTCGTCGCCGCCCAACGATGCGTTCCTCGTCCACTGCGCGATGCGGGTCACCACATCGGCAGAGAGGTCGCGCGCGCGAACGGTGACGGTGCGCGCGCCGGCGGCCGACGCGTCGCGCAAGTCCCGGCTCGCGACGATCTCGCCGTCCTTGATGAACGCGACCCGGTCGCACGTGATCTCGATTTCGCTCAGCAGGTGCGAGTTGAGAAATACCGTCGCGCCGCGATCGCGCTGCATCTTGATCACATCGCGCACCATCCGCCGGCCCATGGGATCGAGTCCCGAGGTCGGCTCGTCGAGGAAGATCAGTCGCGGCTCGTGGATGAGTGCCTGTGCGAGTCCCAGGCGCTGGAGCATGCCCTTGGAGAAGCCGCGCAGGCGCCGATGCGCGTGCGGGGTCATGCCCACCAGCTCGAGCACGTCGGGTGCGCGCTTCCGTGCCCGTTCGTCCGTTAGGCCGGCGAGCCGGCCGTGCAGCACGAGCAGCTCGGTGGCGGTGAGCCACTCGTAGAAGCGGAAGTCCTCGGGGAGAAAGCCGATGCTCCGGCGGACGGCCACGTCCCCGACCGGCGCGCCGAGGACCCATGCCTCGCCGTCCGTCGGGTGCACGAGGCCCAAGAGCATCTTGATCGACGTGCTCTTGCCGGCTCCGTTAGGCCCGAGGAACCCGAAGATCTCGCCGCGCCGCACCGTGAGGGAAAGATTGCGGACGGCGGCGCGCGACCCGAAGGTCTTGGACAGCCCGCGTGCCTCGATGGCGAGTCCGTTCTCCGTTGCGGCGCTCACGGCGCGGCCGTGTTGGCCAGTGGCGCCGCGTCCGCGGAGCTGCCGTAGCCGGTGAGCGCGAACACCACGCCGGCATCGACCCACGCGAGCTCGTAGGCAGGACCGCGCCGGCCGGCGGTGATCATCAGCATACCGCGCGTGGTGCCGACCGGAACCATCTCGTAGGATCGCATGAAGCGGGGCGGCGCCAGTGCCAGGCTCTCGCGCCAGGTGAACTGTTGCCGGAAATCGCGCGCCTGGTTCGGACTCATGCCCGTCAACTCGAGGGCGATCTCGAGGACCGTGGCCGTATCGAGCGCCTGGGGCACGCGCACCTCGGGTTGCGGCGTCTCCGTTAGTACGACGCACGACCTGTTCTCGGCGGTCGGCGGGGGCGGGCCGTTGAGCTGCGCTTCGAGCGTGTTCGCTTGCGGAAGAGGGCAGTTGCCGTATGCAACCCGCACGCCGCGCGGAACGGTAAACGTCACGGGCGCGTGATCGATCGAGGCAGGAGCGGAATCGGACGGCCGCCCCGCTTCGGCGAACAGCGTGCGCACCTGCCCAACGTCGACGCGCGCGCTCACGCTCTGCGCGCACAGTATGCTCACGGACGCGGCATCGGTGCGGCCGTGCAGGAGCCGAGGCCGGAACGACAGCATGCGCGCCGCGGAGTCGATGGTCGGCACAGCGCGATCGGGTTCGTCGGCCGCCACGAGGGTCGTCTCGGAGAGAATGCCGATGACGACGTGTTGCAGCTGCCGGCTGTTCGCGGACGACGAGAGCGACGGCGCGCCGGCTGTCACGGGCGCCGGCTTCGCGATGCGGAGCGACGCAATGAATCGGGCGCCGACGCTCTCCCCCGATACCGGGATTGAGAGCAGAATGACGGCGACGATCGCCGCGACGTACACCGTCCATCGCCCTTGACGGGCGGACCGGGTCATGATGGCGTGGAACGCACGCCGGGAACGTACGCGTCGTACCTGTCAGTGCCGTGACAAAGAATGCGGCGTCGTGCGGGCGGCCTCGTCTGTCATGGGGCCGACAGGTGGGGCGGGTAATTTGCGAACTGGACTCACGTCAGTGACGCACGCACACTCGGGGAGGCATTCATATGCGAAACATGGCGATCGTATTTGCTGCCGCGGCGTTGATGGCGGGCGCGCCGTCGGTGGTCGCGGCCCAGGCGCCGGCCTACAAGCGCGACGTTCCGGACTCGCTGCTCAAGGCGACGAAGATCACCGAGGCGCAGGCCGCGGAGATCGCGCAGAAGAAGGTGCCCAACGGAACGATCGAGAACCTGGAGCTGGAACACGAGCACGGGAAGCTCATCTATTCGTTCGAGATCAAGGTCAAGGGTAAGCCCGGCATCACGGAGGTGAACGTCGATGCGATGACAGGGAAGGTCGGGCCGCTCGAGCACGAGAAGGACTAACGAGGACGCG
>DASYXE010000232.1:0-2946 GCA_035935375.1 Gemmatimonadaceae bacterium
CGCGATCGCGTCCGAACTGCGGAATCGGCGCAGCGGTGCGTTTCTTCTTCATGGGTGGAAGATGAGCCGTCGGCAGAGCGCGCGCCAGCCTCGCACTACACGTAGCGTCCGATCGCCATCGCGCCGGCTGCGACGATGAGCAGCAAACTGGCGATCCGCGCCGCCGCCGCAGCGCGGCCGCGCAACTGGGCGGAGAGGCCGAGCAGGGCCTGCCGCTCGTCGTGCGCTTGCGCCTGCGCTGCTTGCTGCGCGGTCGAGGCCGCGCGTTTCATCGACGGCGAAATCACGAGCATTCCGATGAACAACGCGAGCAGCGCGCATACTCCGCCAAAGCCTAACGTGATGCCCATGTGCGACGAGCTGAACCCGGGCGCCATGCGCGTTGCGCGCACGTAGAGCCAGAGGCCGCTCAAGACGGTGAGCAGGGCGATGATTGGAAACACCGTCAGCAGGCGGCGGCGCTGCAGGACCGCCGTCACCTTGCCTCCATCTGGTCCGGTCTCGGCGAGCGACGGAAGGAGGTAGAAAGCAGCGAACACAGTGAACCCCACCCACAGGACGCCGCCCAGCACGTGGACGAGCCGCAACACGATCGTCAACCAATTCATCGACGCACCTCGGTCTGGTGGTGGGAAGACCTTCCGTTAGGCTGGCTGGGCGGCGGTCGGCGCGGCCTGCTGTCCCACGGCTTCGCGCAGCGCTTTCATCATGATCTGGTCGTTGGCCGCGGCCTGCTCGGGCAACACCGGGTAGCGCACGACGAACTCGAGCGCCTCTTCGGTGAAGCGGACATCGACCTGCGGCTCGGGCGTCGACGTGTCGAAGTCGACGAGCCGCTGCACTGCCGCGTGCTGCTCGTCGATCCCGCGCCGGTACGACGCGTACACCTTGTCGGCCACCGATTTGAGGTTGGCCTGAGTCGCCGTCACGTCCGTCGTCGGCGGCAGCGACAACGTCACCGTGTGCCAGGTATACTCGGCGCCGGGAATCTGCTTGAACAGCGCCGACGGCTGGAACAACACTGCGTTGGACAACACGACGATGCGGCCGGTCGGCTGCAGCTCGGGGCCCGCGAGCTCCATCAGGTACAGGCGAATGAGACCGATGTCCACCACCCGGCCCGTGACGCCCGACAGCGTGATGCGATCGCCCACACGCACACCGTAGCGTCCGATGAGGAAAAAGTACGCGACCACCGCGAGAATGGGGTTCTGCAGCGCGACCGCGAGACCGGCGGTGAGGAATCCGACGTACGTGGCGAGCGACCCGATCTCGGACACGAAGCCGATCACGATGATGACGAGCAGCGCGATCGCGACGGCCACGCGGCGCAAGAGCAGGAATTGCCGTCGCCGGCGCGCGTCGTGGAGATAGCGGAACGTCGCGCGCCGCCAGATTTCCGAGATGAACAGCACGATCGCGATCGACACGAGAATGATCACGGCGTGCAAGAGGAGCTCGCCTAACGCTTCGTTCGCCCGCCCCTTGATGATGTCGCTCCATTCGGTGAGCGTGCCGCGCGCATCGTCGACGGTGATGTCCTGCTCGCCGATCGGGATGAGAAGCGTCGACAGTTGGCGGAACCTCGTCGTGGCGCTGTCGAACTGATGCTGCACCGCGAGCAGCTGCGACGGATCGACGGCGCCCGTATCTGCCGCGTGCGCGCGCACGAGCGTGCGTGCCTGGCGCCCGACGGCCACGCGCAGCGAGTCGATCGACGCGTTCAGTTGGTCCGTCGCGTCGATGGCGGCGTTCAGACTTCGGCGCGTACCCCGCAAGGCGAACCAGTCGGACGTCAGCGCGATGAGTCCGCGCGATCGGCCGGTGGTGTTTGGAGGCTCGAGCGGCGCGGCCGGCGCTGCGGTCGCCGGCGTCGTCGGCGTCACCACCGTCGCCGTGCGGGCGGCAGCCGTGGTATCGGTGGTCGTCGCGGCCGCCGGCGCCGCCGGTTGGGGCGTCGGCGCGCCGTGACGCGCCTCGGGGATCGTCCTCGCGATCTCGGCAACTTGCCCCGTTAGGCTCCCCGTCCCCGCAATGCCGTGCGCCGCCATGTTCGCCGCAAAGCGTTGCAGCTCGACGATGGTTCGCTGCACCTCGAGCGCGAGGTTGAGCTCCGATTGTGCCTCGTCGCGTTGGGCAGCGAGATCGCGTTGCGTCCGCGCCGCTGCGCGCGAGATCTGATCGTCCAGTGACGCGAGTCGCGACTGCAGCCCGGCCACACGGCCGGCCGCGCGCGTCGCCGAGCGCTCGAGTCGCGCAGCGTCGTCGGAAGAATCGACCGCCGACGTGTCCGCGGGCGCGTGCGATGCGTCGACCAGTCGCGCCGCGGCGGTGGCGAAATCGAACGCGTATTGCACGGCGGCGAGCGACGTGCGACGCAAACGATCATGCGCGATCTCGTTGTCGGAGAGATCGGGCGACTGCGCCAGCGTGGACAGCCGCCGATACCAGTCGATCGTGAGGTGCAAGTGCTGCAGCACCTGATCGGCCGTGACCGGCGCCGGGCGCCCGGACGGTTTGGGCGACACCGTTGTCGGCGCCGCATGCTTGGGCGCTCCTTGCGTGGGCGCTGCCTGCGCGTGCGCCGCCGTGGCGAACGCGACGCTAGTGACCAACGCTGCTCCGACTCGCCTACCGAACCCGCGCATCGCCCTCTGGTCGCTGTGTGGCAGTGAGATCGATCGCAGACGCGCCGTACGCGTCGCGCAACCCGGGTGAATGTACCCGACAAGGTTGTGATGCGGGAGCGTCGTCGGCCCTTAAGATCGATTCATGTATCGCCGCGCGCGGCGCTTGCGAGCGTGCCGTCGAGCCACGCGTGCATGGCCGGCGTGCCGGCGAGCACGCTGCTGCGTGTGAGCGGAAGCGCGCCGCCGCCGACAGCGGTGATCGTGCCGCCCGCCTCGCGGATGATGAGCGCGGCGGCGGCGAAGTCCCACGGCGAAA
>DASYXE010000233.1:0-5830 GCA_035935375.1 Gemmatimonadaceae bacterium
GGCCGCGCGCTTCTTCCGCTTCCATCTCGCGGATGTTCGCGGCGCGGATGAGCTGCTGGGTGGCGGCCTCGAGCGACGCATCGAGCTGGGCCGTGATCTGCGACCGGATCACCGCGAACAGGCCGCCGCCTAACAGAACGAGAATCAGGCCGAACGTCGCCGCGTACCAGACGGTGAGGCGAAGGCGGATGCGCGTCAGCGGCTGCATCGATCGGTGCTCACTGGCCGAACCGATACCCCGCGCCCCGCACCGTATGGATCAATCGCGGCTCGAATCCTTCGTCGATCTTGCGCCGCAACCGCCGCACGAGCACCTCGAGCACGTTGGTGAACGGGTCGTGGTTGTCGTCCCACACGTAGGCGGTGATCGCCGCACGATCCACCACCTGGCCCTCGTGCTGCAGAAAGAACTCGAGCAGCGCGAATTCCTTCCCGGTGAGCACGATCTCCGTACCGGCGCGCCGCACGCGGTGCGCGCGAAGATCCACTTCCAGATCCTCGATGCGGCGGAGCGAGGGCTCGAGCCGCGGCTGCCGCCGCGCCAAGGCGTGGATGCGCGCGAGCAGCTCGCGGAACGCGAACGGCTTCACCAGATAATCGTCGGCGCCCGCCTCGAGACCGCGCACCCGGTCGTCCACCGCGCTCCGTGCCGTGAGCATGAGAATCGGCGTCGCGATGTCCCCGGCGCGCAGCTGCGCGCAGAGGTCGAGGCCGCTGCCGCCCGGCAGCATGATGTCGAGCACGATGACATCGTACGAGTTCGCGAACGCGGCGTGGCGGCCGTCGGCGAACGTGTGCACGACCACCGCATCGATGCGGTGCTCGCCCAACCCGTCGCGCAGGATGCGCGACAGCTCCGGATCATCCTCGACGATCAAAACTCGCATGGTATCGTGCGCACGCTACAAAGGTGGAGCATTCGCGCGCGGCTTGGCAATCGACGCGACCGCCCACCCCATTCCCCAGGGCGACGCCAGCGCCGCCTCCCCCAGCGCAGCGCTTCCCCCAGGCTGCGCCAGTCGCCGCTTCCCCGTTCTCGCGTATCTTTCCCGCCATGAGCGAAGCCCGCGTGGCAACCGTCGACGTCTATCCCCTGCGCCGTCAGGACAACGCGTGGCGAACATTGGTACTCGAGCGCGCGCCCAACACACGATGCACGGGCGCCTGGGAAGCGGTGCACGGACACATCGAGCCCGGCGAACGTCCCGAGGACGCGGCCATCCGCGAGGTGGCCGAGGAAACGGGGCTCACGATCACACGCTTGTACAATGTGACCGTGCAACCGTTCTATCTGCACACCATGAACCTGGTCACGCTCGCGGTCGCGTTCGCCGGTATCGTCGGCGAGGGCGTGGTGCATCTGTCGAGCGAACATGCGCGCGCCGAGTGGGTATCCATCGACGACGCCATCGCGCGGTACGCCTGGCCGCGTTCGGCTGTCGCGTTGCGCGACGCCGCCTTCTTGCTTCGCAGCGGCGATGGCGGCGCTGTGGACGACGTGCTGCGGGTTCGCTGAGGTGTCGGCGGCGACGAACCTTGCGTCCAACGGTGGACAGGAAGTGAGCGAACGGCGCGCCTTGGTTGTGCTCCTGCTCATCTTCGTCGCGCTCCTGTTCGCCGAGCTGCCGGGCTCGTGGCTCCTGGAGCCCGATGAGGCGCGCTACGCCGAAGTGCCGCGCGAGATGCTGGCCACGCACGACTACGTGACGCCGCGGCTGAACGACGCCCACTACTTCGAGAAGCCGCCCCTCCTCTACTGGGCCAACGCGTTGTCGATGCGCGTGTTCGGACTCACTGCGTACGCGGCGCGCCTGCCGACGCGCTTGGCCGCGTTAGGGACCGCGGCGATCGTGATCGTCGAGCTGGAGACGCCCGCGCTCCCGGGATGGGGGCTGTGGGCGGCGCTCATCCTGCTGTCCGCGCCGCTGAGCTTCGTGCTGGGCCGCTACAATCTCACCGACGGCGTGCTGACGTGCGCGATGACCGGCGCGTTCTTCGCGCTGCGCCGGTTCCTCGTGTCGCGCGAGCGCGGGGCGCGCGCCCGCGGCGCCCTGGCTGCGTTAGGCGCCTGCGTGGCGCTGGCGGTCCTGGCGAAGGGCCTCATCGGCATCGTGTTCCCCGGCCTCGTGCTGCTCATCTGGGCGGCCGCCACCGGCCGGTGGCGCCGCGTGGGCGAGGCGCTGTGGTCGCCGGCGCCGCTGGTCTTCCTCGTCGTGGCTGTGCCGTGGTTCGTGCTCGTCCAGCGCGCCGCGCCGGCCTTCGACACCATCTTCTTCGTTCGCGAGCACTTCTCGCGATTCGCGACCGGCGAAGCCAAGCGCGCGGGCCCGGTCTACTATTTCATCGTTGCCTTCATCGCCGGGTTCGTGCCGTGGACGTTCGTCACGCCGCGCTCCGTTAGGCAGATAGTGGACGCGTGGCGCCGCCGCGCCGCCGCGCACGCCGATGCCCTGTTCTTCGCGATCTGGTTTTGCACCATCGTCGTGTTCTTTTCGCTGTCGCGGTCCAAGCTGCTGCCGTACATCCTGCCGGCGTTTCCGGCCGCCGCCGCGCTGGTCGCCCGCTCGATCCTCACCCGCACCGAGAGCATGCGACCCCCGCTGATCGTCCACGCGATCATCGTGACGATCGTCGCGCTCGGCGGCGTCGGGTACGGCATCGCGAGCGGCGAGTTCCAGCGCTACGACGTGACGTGGCCCGCTGCGTTGGGCGCGGCACTCCTCGTCGCCGGCGCGTGGATCGGCGTTGTGCGCGCGAAGACACACGGCCGGCGCGCCATGTTCGCAGCCGCGTTGGGCTGGGGCGGCCTCTACCTCGCCCTCATCCTCGCCATGCCGCACGTCGCGGACGACCTGTCCGCGCACAACCTCGCGCTCGTCGCCGCGCGAACACCCGATGCCCGCGTCGTGTCGTATCGCTGCTATCCGCAGGAATTCCCGTGGGTGCTGCGTCATCCCATTGTCGTCGCCGATTACGTGGACGAGCTCGGCTCCGATGGCATTCGTCCGCCCGATCACTACTGGTCACGCGAGGAGTTCTGGAAACGATGGAACTCCGGCGAGCGACTCGTGGTTGTCGTGAAGCGCCGTGCACGCACCGAGTTCGGGGGCTCGAACGCCGGCGGGACGCCGCTGGCCGCAAATCGGAAGTATGTTGTATTGGCGAATTTTCCGGCTGCTGCGGCGTCCCCCAACCCGGCGAGATGACCGAACCCGCACGTCCGTCCGCACCGCGCCACGCGGAGCGCACGTCGTTCCTCCCGTTCTCGCGTCCCACCATCGGCGACGCCGAGATCGACGAGGTCGTCGACTGCATGCGCTCCGGCTGGATCACCACCGGGCCCAAGGTCGAGCGCTTCACGAGCGAGTTCGCCGCGTACGTCGGTGGACGCCACGCATCGGCCGTCTCATCGGCCACCGCGGGTTTGCATCTGGCGCTGCTGGCGCACGGCATCGGGCCGGGAGACGAGGTCATCACGTCACCGATGACGTTCGTCGCCACGCTCAACGTGATCGAGCTCGTCGGCGCGGTACCGGTGCTCGCCGACATCGACCGTCGCACACTGCAGATCCGCGTCGACGAAATTGCGCGGCGCGTCGGCCAACGCACGCGCGCCATCGTGCCGGTGCACTTCGTTGGGCAACCGGTGGACCTGGATCCCGTGCTCGACCTCGCACAACTACACAGTCTCACGGTGATCGAGGATGCCGCGCACGCGGCCGGCACCGAGTACAAGGGCAAGCGCATCGGATCGTTTCCGACGACGAGCGTGTTCTCGTTCCACCCGAACAAGAACATCACCACCGGTGAGGGCGGCATGGTGGTCACGCACGACGAGTCGGTGATGTCGCGGGTGGCGCTGCTCAAGTTCCACGGCATGAGCCGCGACGCGTGGAAGCGCTTCGACCGGGCGGGCTCGCCGCGCTACGACGTGGCCGTCCCCGGGTACAAGTACAACATGCTCGACATGCAGGCTGCGTTAGGCATCCACCAGCTGCCCAAGCTCGACGCGTTCATCGACGCGCGCCGGCGCCTGGCCGAACGCTACCAGGCAGCGTTCCGCGATCTCGACGCGCTCATCGTGCCCGAGCCGGTTCCGTATCCGGCGCGCCACGCGTGGCACCTGTACACACCGCTGGTCAACATCGACGCGCTCACCATCACCCGCGACGCGTTCATGGCCGAGCTCAAGGCGCGCAACATCGGCGTCGGTCTGCACTATACGGCAGCCCACGAGTTCTCGTACTATCGCGATCGCTACGGGTGGTGCGCCGACGATTATCCGGACGCACATTTCGTTTCCGAGCGGATTCTCTCGCTCCCGCTCTATCCCTCGCTGAGCGACGCAGACCAGGACGACGTGATCGCCGCCGTTCGGGACATTGCCCTTGGGAGCGCGAGATGAGCGCCGCGTCGCGGGGAAGGGTGTCCGTGGTCGTCCCCGTCTATAACGAGGAGGCGAACATCCCCGAGCTCGTTCCGCGCCTGTTCGCGGTGCTCGACACGCTCGACCGCCCGTGCGAAGTCATCTGCGTCGACGACGGCAGCCGCGATCGGTCGCTCGACGTGCTGCGCGGGCTGCTCGACCGGTATCCCGACCGGCTGCGCGTCGTGGAGCTGAGTCGGAATTTTGGCCAGCACCCAGCCATCCTCGCCGGCTTCGCCATCGCGAGCGGCGATGTGATCGTCACCATCGACGCCGATCTGCAGAATCCGCCGGAGGAAATCCCGAAGCTGCTCGCGCTGGCAGACCAGGGATTCGATGTGGTGGGCGGCGTGCGCGAAGTGCGCCACGACAGTCTCTTTCGGCGCGCGGCCTCGCGCATCGTGAATCGCGTGACGACGACGATCACCGGCATCCGGATGACGGACTACGGGTGCATGCTGCGCGCGTACTCGCGTGAGGTAATCGATCTGATTAACCGGTGCGAGGAGTCGTCGACGTTCATTCCCGCGCTGGCGCAAACCTTCTCGCGCCGCCCGGCGGAAGTCTCCGTGAGGCACGCCGAGCGGCGCGCGGGGGCGTCCAAGTATTCGCTCTACCGGCTGCTGCGCCTCAACTTCGACTTGATGACCGGATTCTCCGTCGTGCCGCTGCAGATCTTCACGTTGTTCGGTTTTCTCACCGCGAGCGGCGGCCTCGTGTTGGGCCTCTACCTGCTCATCCGCCGTTTCATTTTGCTGCGGGCATCCGAAGCCGACGGCGTGTTCACGCTGTTCGCGCTCGCCTTCGTGGTGATGGGCGTGCTCATGGCTGGGTTAGGCATCGTGGGCGAATACGTCGGGCGCATCTATCAGGAAGTCCGCGGACGCCCGCGCTACCTGGTGCGCCACGTCTATGGCGGCACCGGCGCGGTCATCCGCCTCGAAGGCAGCGTCGAGGGCACGGTGCCGCGTCCATGACGGGGCCGCGCATCGCGCTCTTCGCCTACGCCGACGTCGGACACGCCTGTCTGTCGATGCTGCTCGAGCGGGACGCACACGTGGCCGTGGTGTACACGCACGTCGACGCGCCGGGCGAGGCGACCTGGTTCCCCTCGGTGGCCGAGCTCGCGGTCCGCAACGGCATCCCGGTGCGCCTCGACGCGCGCCTGACGGAACCGGCCCAGCTGGCCGCGCTCCGGTCGGCAGGCCCCGACCTCGTGCTCTCGTGCTACTATCGCTCGCTCCTGCCGCTGTCGGCGCTGGCGATTGCTCCGTTAGGCAGTTTCAACGTGCACGGATCGCTCCTGCCGCGCTATCGCGGCCGCGCGCCCGTCAACTGGGCCGTGCTCCACGGCGAAACCGAAACCGGCGCGACCCTCCACGTGATGACGGCGCGCGCCGACGC
>DASYXE010000234.1:0-4720 GCA_035935375.1 Gemmatimonadaceae bacterium
GTCTTCGGCGGTCTCGACATCGCCGAGACGGGAGCGCTGCTGGGCGTGTCCGAGGCGACGGTGCTCCGCGACTGGCGGGCCGCGCGCGCCTGGCTGGCGCGCGAGCTGCGGCGCGCGCGCTGACGCTGCCTCACGGAGACCTCGATGGACGCCGAGCGTTGGGCGCGCATGCAGGAGGTGTTCCACCGTGCCGTCGAGATGCCGGCGGCCGACCGGGACGCATTCCTGGATGCCGAGTGCGGCGCCGACCGCGCGCTGCGCGACGACGTCGCGGCGCTGCTCGATGAGGACGGGCGCGGCGAGTCGTTCCTCGACCGCGACGTGGCGCACGTCGCCCACGAGGTCTTGGGCCGCGGCGCGTCGCACCCGCTGCCCGACCGGTTCGGCCCGTACCGCATCACCCGTCTGTTAGGCGAAGGCGGCATGGGCGTCGTCTACCTCGCCCGCCGCGACGACCTGGGCAGCGACGCCGCGATCAAGATTCTGCGCGATGCGTGGCTCTCACCCGCGCGCCGCGATCGCTTCGCCAGCGAGCAACGCACCCTCGCCCAACTCAACCACCCGCTCATCGCCCGGCTCTACGACGCCGATACGCTCCCCGACGGCACCCCGTGGTTCGTCATGGAGTACGTCGATGGCGTGCCGCTCACCGACTACTGTCGGGACCACGCGTCGTCCATGCTGGACCGCCTGCGATTGTTCCGGAGCGTGTGCGAGGCGGTGCAGCACGCCCACGGCCACGCGATCATCCACCGCGACCTCAAGCCGTCCAACATTTTCGTGATGCGCGACGGCACGGTGAAGCTGCTCGACTTCGGCATCGCCAAGCATCTCGATCTCGGCGCCGCCGACAACGACCAGACGCGGACCGGCCTCCGCTTGATGACGCCGGCCTACGCGGCGCCGGAGCAGATTCGCGCCGGCCGCGTCGGCATCCACACCGACATCTACTCGCTGGGCGTCGTGCTTTACGAGCTGCTGACGGGCCGGCTGCCGTTCGACCTCGCGCACCGCACACCGGCCGAGGTGGAAACGCTCATCGCCGAGCACGACCCCGTGAAGCCGTCGGCCGTGGCGCGCCGGCGCCTCGAGCACGAGGGCGCCGACGCGCGGCTGCCCGCCGCGAGCAAGAGCGAGTGGGACGACCTCGACGTCGTATGCCTAACGGCGATGCACAAAGAGCCGGCACGCCGCTACGCCACCGTGGACGCGCTCATCCGCGACATCGACCGCTACCTGGCCGGCGAGCCGCTCGAGGCGCGCCGCGACAGCGTCCGCTATCGCACCGGCAAGTTCCTGCGCCGCAACTGGCGCCCGGTCTCGATCGCCGCGGCCGTGTTCGTCACCATCGTCGGACTGGTCGTCTTCTACACGATCCGCTTGACCAACGCCCGGAACATCGCGTTAGGCGAAGCCACGCGCGCCCAACGCATCCAGGGCTTCATGGTCAGCCTGTTCGAGGGCGACGAAGGAGACGTCGCGCCGTCCGAAAGCCTCAAAGTCGTGACCTTGGTCGACCGAGGCCTCAAGCAAGCGCGCGCGCTCGACGGCGTGCCGGAATCCCAAGCCGAGCTGTACGAGACGCTCGGCAGCATCTACCAGGAGCTCGGAAGCTACGAACGCGCCGACTCCCTGCTCCGCACCTCGCTCGCCGAACGACGCGCACTCTTTCGCGGCGACCATCCCGAGATCGCGAACAGCCTCGTCGCCCTCGGCTTGCTCTGCGACGCACAGGCCCAATACGACTCTGCCGAAGCACTGATCCGACAGGCTCTCGCGATGCAGCAGCGGGTGCTCCCGCGCGGCGACCCCACGGTCGCCAAGACCACGTCTGCGTTGGGCCGGGTGTTCGAGGATCAGGGCCGATACCCCGATGCGATCGCGACGCTCGACCAGGCCGTGCACTTGTTGTCCACGCCGCGGGCGCAGCCATCCGACCTGGCGGCTGCGATCACCGAGCTCGCCAACGCGCACTTCTACGCGGGACACTACGCCGTGTCCGACTCGCTCAATCAGCGCGCACTGTTGATGGACCGGAGCCTCTACGGCTCGCGCCATCCGAACGTCGCCGATGACCTGATCAATCTCGGTGCGATCCAGTACGAATATGGCCATTACTTCGCGGCCGAGCGCTACTATCGCGACGCGCTCGTCATCATCCGCTCCTGGTATGGTGAGAACAATCCAGAGACCGCATCGGCGCTCACGATGTTGGGCCGCACGCTCATCGATGAGAAGAAGTACGACGAAGCCGCACAGCTGCTCGGCGAGGCGCTCGACGTGCAACAGCGCGCGTACGGCCCGGTGCATCCGCGGGTCGCGTCGGCGCTGAACGAGCTCGGCAAAGTCGCGCAGCAACGCGGACGGTTGGACGAGGCTGCTCGCGATTTCAGCCGCATGGCCGACATCTACAAACAGATCTACCACGACAAGCACTATCTCATCGGGATCGCGCTCTCGAATCTCGCCAGCGTCTACACCGCGAAGAAACAGTACGCCGTCGCCGATTCGCTGTTCCGCGACGTGCTTCGTCGCTACGCCGACGCGCTCGCGCCCAACCATCAGTTGGTGGGCATCGCGCACGTCCGCCTCGGCCACACGCTCGTGCTCGAGCGCCGCTTTGCGGATGCCGAGAAGGAGATCACGACGGGCTATGGCATCTTGAAGTCGCAGACCAGTCCCCCCGCGACGTGGCTCGGCATGGCACAGACCGATCTCGTCGCGGTGTACGACTCCCTCAAGCAACCCGAGAAGGCCGTACCGTTCCGCGCCGAGTTGGCCCAGGCGAAGAAAGCGAGCGACTCGATGCCGCCGCGGTGAGCGATGACCTAGCCAATTCGGCGGTGCCTGTCGAATACTCCCGCCGCCGGGGATTCTCATTAGCTTAGGTGTGTTCCCCGTCGGTCGCGCACTCTCGAGGCGAGCAATGCCCTACGTTATTACCGAGACCTGCATTGGCGTAAAGGACAAGGCGTGCGTGGATGTGTGTCCGGTGGACTGCATTTACGAAGGCCCGGACCAGCTGTTCATCCACCCGGACGAATGCATCGATTGCGGCGCGTGCGAGCCGGAGTGTCCGGTCACCGCGATCTTCCCCGAGGAAGACGTGCCCGCGAATCAGAAGCAGTTCGTCCAGATCAACCGGGACGTGTTCAAGGGCGACGCTCCTCCCACGCGCCCGACCCGCTGACTCCGGCCGGGCGCTGCAGGCGAGGGACGTCACGTTAGGCGTGACGTCCCTCGCGCGTTTCGCCTAACGATTAGCGCGCGTGCGGCGCGACTCGCGGCCCGCCACCGCCCACGCGATCGGGCCCACGATCGGCAGGATCACCGCCACCACCGTCCACACGACCTTCGCCCGGCGCGAATGTCCGCTCGCGTGCCAGATCGACACGAGCGCCACCACCAGCAGCACGACCGCCAACACGGCGATCCACGCGAGACGCGTCATGTCCCAGCCGAGGATGGGCAAGCGCGAGTCCGATGCCGCGGCGGGAATCGCCGTCAAGGCGCGGGTGCCGTATCGCACGCCGTCGCCGCCCATTCGCTCACGAGCGCGTTGAAGGCGGCCGGCCGCTCGAGATTGGTCAAATGACCCGCTCCGCGAATCACCTCGAGCCGGCTGCCGGGAACGCGTGCCTGCATTTTCTCCGACTCGGCGCGCGGCGCAATCGTGTCCTCGTCGCCGACAACGAACATCGTCGGCACCGTGATCGTGCCCAGCGTGTCGCGGGAGTCGGGTCGCGCCATCGCCGCGGTGAGCGCGCCGATCGCACCATCGTCGCTCATGCGACGCGCCATGGCGAGCACCGTCGCCTCGAGCTCAGGATGACGCGCTCGTGTCGTCGTGCCCAACTGATCGGCCACGAGTGTGTCGGACACGTCGGACACACCGTGCGTTTGCACGCGCGCGATCCACTCGCGCCGCCGTGCGCGAACGGTATCGCTGTCCGCCTCGGCGCGCGTGTCGACGAACAGGAATCCGTTCACGCGCTCCGCGTGGCGTCGCCACATCGCGAACGCGACGTATCCGCCCATCGAGATTCCGGCGAACACCGCTCGGCGCACGCCGATCGCGTCGAGCAGCGCCGCCAGGTCATCCGCGTATTGATCCATGGAATAGGGCGGGGCGCTGCTGCTCTCGCCGAAGCCGCGCAGGTCGACCGCCACGCACTGATACGCGGCTGAGAGCGCGTGCATCTGCGGCACCCACAGCGCGCGGTCGTGCGGAAATCCGTGCACCAGCAGGAGCGTCGGATGCTGCGATGCGCCCGACACATCGTAGGCGAGATCCACCGTGGCGAGTCGGCATTTCATACAACCGGCCCTCCTATCATGGCCGCGGCTTCGACTGCACCGATTGCTCGCTCACGCACCGCGCGTCGAACGTGAGCCAGTACAAAGTTGGCGCGGCGGTCGTTTGTGCAAGCTCCACTGCTGCGGCGAATGCTTTCGCGCCGTACGTCTCATCGAGCAACACGCCCGTCGCGCGCTCGAATTCCCGGCGCACCTCTTGTGCCGCGCCCAACGGGCGACCGTACGCGCCGCCGAAAAATCGGTGCACCACGCGGAGGCTGCGAGCCGTCAGACGCGGAACGCGGCTCCCGGTGGCTCGCTCGATGAGGCGGGCACAACGGTGCGCGAGGCGTCGCACGCGCCATCCGTTGGCCATGACGCGCGGCACCACGCGCACGCCGACCACCTGCGTGTCGAGTCCCGC